>CAYYEE010000317.1:0-5615 GCA_964470775.1 uncultured Planctomycetota bacterium
GAGCGAGAGGTCGTAGCTTTTTTCCATCCAGCCCGGCTCAAGGCCGAGGACGTCGCAGGGAATCTCCTCGCGCCGGAAGTTGAGGGCATCGTTGACGGCTTCGACATCATTGGCCTGGGTGCGGTAGATGTACCAGAGGCCGAAGGCCCACTGGGGGGGCAGCTTGGGCCGGCCGGTGAGGGTGGTGTAGAGGTCGAGCAACTCGCGGAACGTGGGGGCGATCATGAGGTAGTAGTCCACGACACCGCGGCGGTCGCGCCAGGAGACGATGCCGGGGTGGGTCTTGGCCATGTCGAACACGATGTGGTGCGTTGTGTTGACCAGCACGCCCACGCCGCGAGTGGACATGAAGAAGGGCACGGGGATGTAAGACTTGACGTTGCGGACGTAGAGGTCGGCCACATGGCCGCGATGGAATAGACGCTCTCGCGTTTGGTCGCCGAAACCGGCCCAGTCCTCATCGGCCGCGGCGGCCAGCTTGACTGTGGCGGCTTTGGCTTCGAATTCGGTGGAGAAGTGGCGGAAGCAGGGCTGCTGGCCCAGGGGGCCGGCGGTGATTTCTCCGGTCTGCGTGTCGCAGGCAATCTCCATGACTTCCGTAGCGAGACGGAAGCCGGTCTTGCGTTTGGCGCTGGCTACTTTGAGGTCCGGCGCGCACGGATCGACGATGAAGCCGTAGCGGTTGAGGCCTGTGTCCGCGAATCGGCCGCCGGGCGCCACGCTGATGCGGGCAATGGACTTGGAGAGAACGGCGACCCGCAACCGGGCTCCGCCGGCGAGGTCGTGCTCAACTGTGGTGGACATGAGAGCCTCGGAATAGGGATCGAGGGGGAGGGGGTGAATCACATTCCAGCGGCGCGCCATGAGTCCTCGACAAAGACGCGGTCCTCGGACGCGCTGGCGATGACGAGGTCATCCGAGTAATCGGCTGGCAGGAGGGGGGCGCAGTGCTTGACGAACTCCACGCTGAGCAGGCCGTTGAAGCCGCTGAGGCGCACGTGGCGCAGGAAAGCGCGGAAGTCGAACGGGGATTCTTTCATGAGGCAGAAGCCCTTGGCGTCGCGCGCCTGGAGGTGGATGTGGCTGATATGCTCGCGCAGTTCGTCGTAGTCGCGGAGCGCCTGTTCGAGGTTGAGCATGTCGTAGGGCTGGAAGCATACACGGAAGTGGGCGGCGGAGATGTCGCCGATGAGGGTCTGGCAGGCCGCGACAGAGTCGGCAAGGGTTCGACCGTGGGTTTCGGCCGTGATGGTGACGCCTCGGTCGCCGGCGCGATCGACGATTTCGCGCAGAAAGGCGAGGCACACGCCGCGCATCTCGCTGGTGACCTCGGAGCTGGCGATGCGGCCGCAGAAGATCTTGACGGTTCTGGCTGCCATGATGGCGCAAGCGTCGATGATGCGTTTGAAGGCTTCCATCTCGCGCTGACGCTCGGCGCCGCTGAGATGGAGAGCCGGATAGGCGCCGATGGCTGGCACGGACAGCCCGAGCGCATGGGCTTTGGCGGCAAGGGTCTTCACGTCGTCCTGCGTGCGATTGGAGATGTGGTACTGCCAGATTTCACAGGCGGAGTAGCCGGCGCGGGAGACGGCTTCGAGGATGGGCTCCAGAGGACGGGCGAGGGACTTGTCGGGCTTCCAGCGATTCGGCTCAAAAGCGATTGTGTTCAGCGCCAGTTGCATAGCTGATCCTTGCTTTGCGCTCCGCGTCGAGTCGCAGCGCCATTGCGCGGCGAATGGGTTTGGATTATAGCTGAAACCGGCTGGCCGCCCAAGGGCCGGCAGGCGGCGGACAGGGCGCAAGTCGGGGCGTGGGGGACTTCGACGGGGACGCCGCAACTCGGGCGCTGTTGTTATGCTGTTGGAAGGCGTGGATGTATAATGTTGGGTTCATGTGGACCTTGAGTTATTCTTCTTTGGACGGGCAGCGATGAAAATCAAGCGCGTCAGGCATCACGTTCTGCGTGATTACCGTTGTCGTGACGTCATTACGGACGAGTCGGTGGCCTCGGCGGCGGACCAGCAGGACCGTTTTGAAAACTATGTGGCTTTCACGTGTCTGTTGCCGCATCCTAACGGCAGCCTCTACTGCGGCGTCACGGCGCTGAACGGGGATATCCTCCATCGCTTTGATCCTGTGGCGCGCAAGTTCGAGGGGCTGAACTACCGGTCGGTCGCTGAGAAGTTCGAAGTGAAGGTTCATCGTTCGTTGGAGTTGGCGTCGGACGGGGTGATCTACGGCGCTTCGGCGTGCCTCTACTCTTTTGACCAGCGCATGGAGGCGCCTGGCGGGGCGCTGTTCAAGTATGACCCGGCGAAGGGCAAACTGGAGAAGCTGGGCATCCCGGCGGACCATGACTACATTCAGACGATCACGCTGGATGAAAAGCGGGGGCTGATCTACGGGCAGACGTATCCCTGCTTCCGGTTTTTCGTGTACTCGCTAAAGACGGGGAAGACGAGGGATTTTGGGTACATCGGCTCCATCACGCACATCAGCGCGCTGGACGATGACGGCGGGTTCTGGGGCACGTGGGACTGGCGCAGGCACTGGTTCTTCCGCTATGACCCGCGGACGGAAAAGATTACGTGGTTTCGCCACGGGCTTCCCAATGCGGCGGCGGACTCTAATATCATGTACCCTAACGCCGGGCCGGTGGACTGCATGATCAACGGTGGAGACGGGTTTTTTTATGTGGGGACGTGCGGGGGCAGTCTGTGCCGGCTGAACCCAAAGACGGCGGAGGTGACGTACCTGGGCAAGCCTTCTGCGTCTCGGAGGCTTCCGAGTCTTGTGACATGGCGCGACGGTCTGCTGATTGGGTGTTCGGGCGACGAGGAGGGGGGGAATGTGTTCGCCTATGACCGCGAGACGAACGCGATTCACCAACTGGGCCCGATCGTTGATTCGGAGACGGGGTTAAAGTTGTACCGGGTTCATGACATGCGACTTGTTAATGACCGGGTTGCGTATATTGCGGAAACGGACGTGCCGCGCCGGTCTGGGTACCTGTGGGAGGTCGAACTGGAGGCGTAGCGGCCGGTTGCGCTTGTGCGGGCGCGACGGACGTCATAAAATAATCGGTTTTAGCGCCTGCGACGGGCGCAGGACGCGGCGTGGCGTTGGATCGTTTTTGTGGAGTTGCCTCATGCCTGTCAATATCAGTGTGATGCCCGATTTCAAGCGCGGCCAGATCGAGTTTAAGCCGATACCTGTTTTTCAGTATGACCGGGCGTTGAAGGAGGAGGTCCGGGCGCGCCGGATGACGAAAAAGCGGTGCTTGCAGGTGTATGAGGGCATGCTGGCCATCCGTTATTTCGAGGAGATGATCTACCTGCTCCGTCTGGGCGGGTACAAGCCGCTCTCTGGTTTTGAATACCGCGGGCCTACGCACCTGAGCATCGGTCAAGAGGCGGTGAGTGTTGGTGCTTGCGCGGCGATCGGGTTGCGCGATTTCATTACGAGCACCCACCGCGGGCATGGGGATGGGATCGCGAAGGGTTTTTGGGCGATCTTTGAGAAGAGCGACGAGGAACTGCGCCGGAGCCTGGGACCGGACGCGGACAAGGCCAGGAGCCGTGAGGAGCTGGAGGCGGCGGCCAAAGAGCTGCACATGATGCGCACGGCGGCGGAGCTGTTCGGCCGGGAGGCGGGCTACTGCAAGGGACGCGGGGGCGGGATGCATATCGCGGACTTCGCGGTGAACCATCTGGGCGCGAACGCGATTGTAGGGGGAGGGGTGCCGATCGCCACGGGCGCGGGGATTGCGTCGCGCTATCTGGCCAGCGGCCAGGTGGTGGCGTGCTTCGCGGGCGACGGCGCGTACAACAACGGCGTGGTGCTCGAGTCGCTGAATATGGCGACGATGGCGCAATTCACCAATGAACTCGCTTCGAAGCCTTTCGGGGCGCCTGTTATCTATATCATCATCAACAACCAGTACGGCATGACGGGGCAGACCAGGGGCGAGGTGACGGGCGTGGATTTCCTGGCTCGCCGCGCGGCGGGGTATAACGACAAGAACATGCATGCCGAGGTTGTGAACGGCATGGAGCCGATGGCGGTGTGGGACGCCGTGGACCGCGCGGCCAAGCTGTGCCGCAAGGGACAGGGCCCTGCGCTTGTGGAGGCTGTGTGCTATCGCTACTACGGCCACTCGTTGAGCGACCCGCGCACCGAGTACCGCACCAAGGAGGAAGAGGCGGCGTGGAAGGCGATTGATCCCACGGCGACCTTCCGGAGCAAACTGCTCGAGGCGAAGCTGGCGACGGAGGAGGAGCTGAAAGAGATCGAGTCCATGACGCAGGCGATTCAGGACCGCGCGGCGGTGCGCGCGGCGCAGTCGCCGGAGCCCAAGGCCGAGGACGTGTTGCGCTTCCTGTTCAGCGACGGTACCTCTGAGAAGATTCCGGAGGCCGCGTCCAAACCCCGCCTCAAGAAGACGCCGCCCAAGCTGGCGCGCAAGGACGGCAAGCTGAGCTTCAAGGACGCTATTCGCGAGGCCTTGACCGAGGAGATGCTGCGCGACAATCGCGTGATTTTCTACGGCGAGGACGTGGCGGATTACGGCGGGGCTTTCAAAGTCACCAAGGACATGGTGGATTGGTTCGGAAGGGATCGAGTGTTCAATTCCCCGATTTCCGAAGCCGCCATCATCGGGACTGGCGTGGGCGCGGCCATGGCAGGTTTGCGGCCGGTGGTGGAATTGATGTACAGCGATTTCGAGTTTATGGCCGGTGATCAGATCCATAACCAGGCCGCGAAGTGGAGCTTCATGTCGGGCGGCATGGCGTGCGTGCCGTTGGTTGTGCGTACCAGCACGGGCGCGGGCAAGGGTTACGGCGGCCAGCACTCGCAGGCGCTGGAGTCGCACTCGACGCACACGCCGGGTCTGAAGGTGGTTGTGCCGTCCACGCCGTATGACGCCAAGGGACTGCTGAAGACCGCGATTCGCGACAACAACCCTGTCATTTTTGTCGAGAGCCAGTCGCTGTACAACGACATGGGCGAGGTGCCGGAGAACGAGTACCTGGTTCCCTTTGGCCAGGCGGTTGTGCGCCGCGAAGGCAAGGACGTGACCATCGTGGCGTGGGGGATGCTGGCCAAGGAGTCGCTGAAGGCGGCTGAAATCCTGGCCAAGGAAGGCGTAAGCGCGGAGGTGATTGACCCACGGACGCTGTGCCCGTTCGACTATGACACGGTGATCAATTCGGTGCGCAAGACGGGGCGGGCCGTGGTGGTGAGCCAGGCCTGCCGCACGGGAAGCTTCACGGGCGAGGTGGCTTCGCAGATTCAGGAGCGGGCCTTCAGCTACCTGGACGCGCCTGTGTTGCGGGTGGGCGCAAAGGACGGGGTTTCGCCGCAGTCGTTGGTGCTCGAGAACGCATATCTGCCGTTTGCCGCGGACGTGGTGGCGGCGGTGAAGAGCATTCTGTAGAACGCAGCTTGGGGAACGCAGGCGTTTGCCTGCGTTCCCCGGGCCGTGCGAAAAGGGGCGAAGGCGGGCCGGGGCAGTATCAGGAGCCATTTGCGCTGTGGCTGTTTTGGGGGCGTGGATGTCTGCGGGGCGGGGCTGCGTGTGCTTGCCGTCACGTCACTTGCAGACTGTGCAAATG
>CAYYEE010000318.1:0-5614 GCA_964470775.1 uncultured Planctomycetota bacterium
TCTGACACTGACCTTCGTGCCCTTCGCGGTCTTCGTGGTTAACCCGCCGTCCGCCGTTCACCGGAGTTCCAAAAACTCGATCTTGTCCACGCTCATGTCCACGACCAGGTCAGCGCCATCTACGCGCGACGCCACCTTTTGGAACGGGCTGGCCGCGGTCGTAAGCGGGGCGCCCAGCAGCTTGGCCGCCACGCGGACTTGCAGCTTGTCCACGGGCTTGCCCGTGAAGTTCACCAACCCCACGGACCACGCGCCGCTTCGCCGGTTCTTGAGCAGCCAGGCCTCCACGCGCGGGTCGCTCACGGTCACAGGCGTCGGAGGCAGCAAGTCCGCCAACAGCGCGGCCATGAATCGGTGAACATCTGAATTGTAGTCGGGAAAGAGGATACTGCTCAGGTCCTCGCCGCCGCGGCCGAAAGGCAGCATGGGGAACGAGCCCACCAATGACGCATGGCCCGGCAGCGCGCCGATGATGAGCGCCTTGCCTTTGCCGCAGGCGTTCAGCGCCGCGCCGACCGCGCCGCCGCCGAATGACGCCACGGCCTTGCCGGTGGACACCTTGAGCGTCTGGCGCCAGCCCACCACGGGCATGGACCCCGCCCCTGACGCAAGCGTCAGCGTGTCCATGGGCGGCGCGCGCATGAGCTCCAGCTTGGGCCGCAGCGACTCCGCGCGCTTTTCCAGATTGGCCGACTCGACGCCAAACACCTCTTTGAGCGTCTCCAGCGGCCGGTTGTAGTGGTCGAGGAAGCCGCCGCCCGCCACGGAGATGAGCACGCCGCCCTTGGCCACCCACTGCTTGAGCGCCTCGGCCGCCTCGGGCCGGATGTGGCCGCCCACCAGGACGTACACGGAGTAGCGGTCAAGATAGCCATCGGTCAGGTCCGCTTCGGACAGGATGTCCACCGGCGCCTGAAGCCGCCGCAGCAGCAGATAGAGATACGCCCTCTCGCCCGCGTAGACCGTGGCGCCGGGCCGCAGCCACTCCGGCTCAGGCGCGGGCTTGGCCACGTCCCACACGTCCGACGACAGCGACCACCCCAGCGCCACCTTGGCCGGCGCCACGTCCGTATCGGCCAGCCGCTCCTCCACCGCGCCAACGGTCAAGTTGGCGCGCCGGATCGCCTTGAGAATCTCCGGACACCCGAGGACGCAGCAGCCCTCGGGATAGCCCACGCTGTAGTAGTTCCACCGGTCGAACCCATTCACGGCGAACGTGTAGGCCGCGGGTTCCACAAACTCCGCTGGGTAGCCCCGGTTCCGGTCCGCGATCAGATAGCTGCCGCGCGGGACGTTGTGGTACTTGGCCAGCGCCCGCGACAGCGCCGCCTCGTACGACTGCATCTGCGGACCCACGTAGTCAGGCAGGTTGAGCAGCCACGTGATCTCGCTCGAATAGCCCGTCACGCCGCGTTCCTTGAAAAGCAGGAACGGGTCCGTGCCGTGCGCCAGCGCGGCCATGTTGCCCGTGCTGGGACAGAAGCTGCCCGAGTGGGTGCGCGAGCCGGGAGGGAAGATCTCCTCCACCAGCTTAGTGGCGGCCGCGCAGTTGCGCGCAAACACCCAGGTTCGGAAGACCTGCGAATGATAGAAGAGGACCGGGTTGCTCTCCGCCTCGCCCTCCGCGCCCGTGGCGATCCTGACCTTGCCCCACATCTCCTCCTCGCTGGGCGTCTTGCCCGCGCTCAACAACCCGGCCATCGCCTCGCGCGACAGGACCTCCGGCGGCTTCACTCCGCGCTCTTTCAGATACGCGCGGAAGACCTGCTGCATCTTCTCCCAGTCCTTGAAATGCGCCAGCCGAGGCCCGCCAGCCTCCTCGATCAGCTTGATCGTCTGCGGCAGGCCGGCCAGCCCGTCCTTCTTCAGGTCGTCGAACCGCTTCTCATACGCCTTGCGCAGCCGGTCATAGTTGCCCTCGTAGCAGTCCTTGCCCATGCCGCGAAGCATGATGTGCAGGTTCTGCAGGGAGATGAACCCCTGGTCCTGCAAGAAGCCCATGGCCTTGCCTTCGGGGCCGTAGATCGCCGGGTCGCTCTGCATGTACTGGCTGTTGAGCCCCAACGCGGAGATCAGCCGCCGCATGTCGAACCGATTCACGTGGACCGGGTAGGAACCCATCAGATGCAGGCGCGTGGGCTTGCGCCCGCCGGGCACGTCCATCGCCTCCAGGCTCCGCGTCAGATCCTCCAGGTACTCGTCGAACACGCGCGCGAAACGTCCGTTGAGCACAGCGCGTTCATAGACCTCGTTCCCTGTGCTCACGACGATCTGCCGCACGTCCGGCCCGATGAACTCCCCGTTCCACAACCGCCGCGCCGGAGGCTTCGGATTCGCGGCGGGCAGGGGAACGGCTAGCATCGTGTCCGCCGCATTCTTAGGATCGCGACACACCATGATCTCCGCGGGCTGGGTGCTCTTGCACAGCAGCGTGGACGGATAGGCCTTTTCCACCCTGATCTCCGCCCAAGCCGTCTCCGCGCCCGGCGCCAGCCACGCCGCCTCGGCCGGCTTGGCGGTTGTCACGCCGGTGGGGGTGAAGTAGTAGACGTCGCGCGGGCCCATGTAGTAGCCGGTCAGCCAGAACCTCGGCTGCGTCTCCACCAGCGCCGGTCCCGCCGCCTGGGGCGAAACGCGAACCTTCACGTACACGGACGTCTTGAACCGGCTCAGGACGCGCGGCGCCGTTTCCGCTGTCCGACCCCAAGGGTACTTCTCCACGGGTTCCAGACCCAGGTCGGTAGTCAGATAGAACAGATCCAACATGCGCAGCCCGGCGGGCCGGCCGTTGCGGCCTTTGGCCAGAACCAGGGTGGCCGGGCCAGAGTCCAGAGTGACGCGCATCTTCTGATACACCCAGTCCGCGTTGTGATAGGCCCAAGCCTCCTGCACGCGCCAGCCCCGCCCCATGGTGAAGTACTTGAGCTGCTCTCTGCCGCCGAACTCCGCCTCGGCCAGCTTCTTGCCGCCTTGCATCACAGCCACGGAAAACAAAGAGTCGAACCCATATGCGCTCTCGAACCGCGCCCATAGGTTGTACGCGCCGGCGCCGGGCGCCTGGAAATCAATGCGCGCCTCCGCCGGCGCGTCGCTCGCGTCCGCCCGCAGCCGGTTGCCGCTCCACCACTCCGGCTCGCTGGGCATATAGCCCTCGTAGCCCTTGGCGACCGTCCAGCCGCCGCTAGATTTCATGTCCTCGGCCTCGATGCACACCTCGTGCGCCAAAACCGCGCCCGCGAGCGCGACGACTGCGATCGCCGCCACCATGAACGGCCGAACATCGGACAGAGTGTCTCCGCGTCCATCCATTGGAGGATTCCTTTGCGCTCCCGAGATTGTCCCCCACGCTGGGGCGTGGTTCAGGGAACCTGCGCGTCCAAGCCCGCGTCCACAGCCGCCGCCGTGTCCAACTGATGCCACATGTAGCCTGTGCCGCGGACCCGGATGTCCGGGTAGGTGGCGTTGGGGTAGAACTTGCTGCCCGCGGGCTGGAGGTCCGCGTGTACTGCACGTCGCTGGAGTCAACGTTCTGCACATAGTCGGCCAGGATGGCCGTGTGCGTCGAGGGGCACTGCTGCACGTAAGTCTGATTCGAAAACGCAACCCACGCCACCCGCTGCTGCGGGTCGCCGAACCACGCGCAGTGGCCGTCGCCGTACAGAACGTTGTAGCCTTCCTTGTGCGCCCACCAGCCCAAACCTGGCTTGAAGGCAATGTTGTTCACGCTGTAGCTGCCGTTGTACTCATAGCTTGGCCGGCCTGTGGCGTCCGCGATCAACGCCCTTCCCCCAAGCTGCTTCTGCGTCTTGAACATCGGCTCCCCGCGCTTGATCATGCGGTTCGGCGCGGTGTAGAGCAGACGTCCCTCCGTCACGTCGCCCAGCGCGGGACCGCTGGCCACCACGCGGAACAGCGGCATGGAAGGCGTCAGGCGATAGGCGTAGCTGCCCTGAACGGTCACCGACGGCATGCCGCTCGGCACATTGGCCTTGGTGTAGTCGCCGTGCATGATGGAACTCGCGTCGAGGCCGCCGCCCGTGTGTTGAGTGATCGTGGCCGGATCGTGGACCGACATAGGCTTGAAGGAGCTGCCATAGCCTTCCACCATCTGGCCGCGCCACTGGTAAAGGTCCCCGGGCATGTTGGACGCGCTGGGACAGAAGAACGCGCGCGCCTCAGGCACGTACCCGCCCGCCAGGTAGGTCCCCATGCCCACGGGCGCCAGGTTCTGGTTCCCGAGCGTCATGGACGACTTGCCCGCGGCCGCGTCATAGATGTCCTTGGTCCCGCTGAACAGCGTGCGGTGATAGGAGACGCAGTTGTACATGGCGCCTTTGAGCCACGACGACGAGCCCATGGAGCTGGTTCGGCCGGCCGAGCCGGTGAGGCGCGGGTCGGCATAGACGCCGGCCTCGATCCACACGCGCTCCGGGTAGGACATGTTGTAGGCGGCCTCGTCATACAGGCCGGTGGCCGGATCGCCCCACCCGAACGGCTGGCCCCAGCCAGACCACGAAGGGAAGTAGCCGGAATAGTCGCCGCAGTAGATCTCCGCCGCCTTGCCGGTCTGGCTCAGGCTGCTGGCGCATGAACTCCGGCGCGCCTTTTCCCTGGCCGCGGACAACGCCGGCAGCAACATAGCCGCCAGGATGGCGATGATGGCGACAACGACGAGCAACTCGATCAGCGTGAACCCGCGCATCAGGCGACCTTGAGAGCCATCCATGACCGCGACCTCCTGACCGTCACCCTCCCCCGCTCTCCCTTGGAAACCCCGCGGCCCGGCCGGGCCCGCGCCGCGGCGCTGGCCCGGCGCTCCGGCGGAGCACAAGCCGGCTCGACATCACGATCCGTTGAAACCCCTCCAGCCGCCCTTCCGCCGCGGCCAGCGCCGTCTCGACCGCTTTGACGGCCTGCTCGTAGCGCGGCGGCGCGAACGTCGTCAACGGCGGATCAAGCCGGCGGCCTTCTTCCTGATCGTTGTAGCCCACCACGCTCAAGTCCTCGGGCACACGAAGCCCCAGCGACCGAGCCGCCAGAACAATGCCGATGGCGTCCGCGTCCGTCTGCGCCACAATGCCCGTGGGCGGGTTCGGCCCGCTCAGAAGCCTCACGGCCTGATCCCTCGACTCCTCCGGGTTGTCCGACACCGACCCCGGGAACTCCGTGATGGCCGGGTCCACCACCATGCCCGCGCACTGCATCGCGGACACAAAGCCCACGCGCGGCATGATGTCGGGCGGGCTGGAAGGCTCGCCGACAGGCCCCATGAACCCGATGCGCTGGTGCCCCAGGCCCAGCAGGAAGTTCGTGGCGTCAAAGACGGCCTTCACGCGGTTGATGAACACGCTGTGGTGCTCAGGCAGTTGTGTGGGGTCGTAGTTGCGGAAGTACTGGACCGCGTAAGGCACGCCGCGCCCCTGCAGCCAGCTCATGAGGCCGGCGTCCAACGTGTCGATCAACACGCACGCTTGCTCGGATAGCGGCGCGTCGGGCGCCAACAGAGCGCTGTATTCGCCCTCGCACGCCGAAACCCAGGCGAAACGCATCCTGACCCCGGTCCCGTCCAGCGCCGTCGTGTACGCAGCCAGCCGTTCCCCCTCGATAGCCTGGC
>CAYYEE010000319.1:0-5614 GCA_964470775.1 uncultured Planctomycetota bacterium
GAGAAGAACAGTTGCTGGACCTCCAAGCCTCCAAAGCCGCGTCGGCCCAGCTCGCCAAGGGCGCCAGAGACACGGCCGCGGCCCGGCGGTTCTACGAGTTCATCACCGAAAAGATGGTATATGACATCGACAATCGATGGGACAAGGCGGGCCAAGTCCTCAAACGCCAGAGCGGATCATGCAGCGAGCTCTCCGCTCTCTTCGTTTCCTTATGCCGCAACGCCGGAATCCCAGCGCGGCGAGTCTCCGCCACGGTTCTCCGCGCCCCACAGGGACCGTGCATCGACCTCGTCCACCACGTCTGGGCCGAGTTCCTTGATCCTGCAAAGGGGTGGACCCCTGTGGACTGCGCGCAGGGCATAGACCACCCCGATCGCCACTTCGGCTGGCAGGCCCCTAACGTACTTGCCTGCAGCGGCAACGCGGTCCCAAGCGCCACTCCGCCAAGGTGGACCACTTGGGCTGTGACTAGCAGGAGCCGCATCCGCGCCAGCCGCCTCAGTGTCTGGGTACCGGCCGCGCCCACCGCGGATTCGTGGGGCAGTGTCGAGAGGATGTTCCGCACCTGGCGCGAAGGCTCTGGCAAGGCCATGACCGCCGAGATCAACCGATGCCGGCGTGATCGGGACCCGCTCGCCCTCCCCATGGCCATCTACGGCCTCGTCCATCCCGACGACGAGGCAAGCGCCGCGTCCGCGCGCCTCCTGGCCAACGACCCCGCCGAAGGCGCGCGCACCGTGTTCGTCAGACTGCGCGACGCCATCGGTGACCAAGGCCGCGGCAAAGACGCCATCGCTTGGCTCCGAAGGTCAGCCAGTGACAAAAGCTCAACCCTCCGCCTTCGCACCGCTCGAGACCTTGGCTGGATGCCCCTCCCCGAAGCCGAAGACATCCTCGCCGGCCTGATGCGCGACAAGTCGCGGCAAGTCAGACAAGCCGCGGCCATTTCCGCAGGCCACGTGTGCCGCACGGACAAGGCCCGGGAGGCCTTGACTGGACTCGTCCGCCACAGCGACGAGGCCACCTCCCGAACCGCGCGCGAAGCCCTGCGGGAGTTCGACGAACGGCTCGCGCCTGCCCCCAAGAAGCCGCCGGCCGGCCGGTAATCCAACCCGGCAAACCAGCCGCGCAACCCATGGAGCCCGCAACCGCCGCCTACCCACCCGCGCGCGCCAGCTTGCCCAACGAACAGTCATGGGCTAGAATGCAACAATCATCCGCCCACGGGCCCATAGCTCAATGGCAGAGCAGGGGACTCATAATCCCTGGGTTGGTGGTTCGAATCCACCTGGGCCCACCCGCCTTTTCTTTCACAGAATGGCCGGAAATGGGCATTTCTTGGCCTTCTAAGCCATTTCCGCTTTTTGCTTCCACGCGGCCCGATGTTGTCAGTTTTTGGCCTCCGCAGCCCGCTTTTCGCCCCGATTCCGGCAAGCAGGACGCCAAGACAGAGATACCCCCTCCGGGTATATCGTCCGTGCCCGTGGCTCGCGCCGCCCCGCGCTCCGGCGAAAAATCGGGCAGCGCCTCGACGGCGGCGGCCTGCGAGGCGGCGGTCACGTGCGCGTATCGGTCCATCGTGAGCGTGATGGTGGAATGGCGCAGGATGGTTTGGATCAACTTGGGGTGTACGCCGGCTTCGGCCAGCCATGATCCCGTGGTGTGCCGCAAAGCGTGAAAATCCAACACGCGCCCGGCGGCGTCCTCGACCTCGACGCCAGCGGCGGCCAGGTCCGCACGCAACATGTCCGCGCCGTGGTCCGATGCGGGCATGGGAAAGGCTTTGGCCGTGGGCAGCTTGCCCGTGAGGTAGTCTTTGAGGAAGGCGGCAAGCTCATCGCGGATGGGGACGCGGTCAGCCCGCTTGGCCTTCGTGTATTTCGCCACTAGCTCGATCTCTGGCCGCTTTCCGTCCAACTTGACGTTCTGCACCTCAAGCGCCCTCAACTCGCTCCATCTCAGGCCCGTTTCAAGCGCAACACGATAGAGCGCGGCGCGGTCCTTCCCCTCCATGCCGAAGCGTCGCGGCTCGCGCTCCGTCGCGGCCAGCAGCCGCCGCGCCTCATCATGGGTCAGAGCGCGTCGGACAAGGCGACGGTCGGCGGCTTCGTTCAATCGGCCCACGACGTCGAGGGGATTACGTGTGGCGCGGCCGTGTCGCACGGCCCAGGCCATGAACCGCTTGCAGCTACCACGAACCGCGTTGACCGTGCGCGCCGAAAGTCCGCGATCTCGTTCCGCCGTGCGCCATGCCTCAAAGCCTTCCGGCCCCACGTCGTCCAGCGACCGCCAGCCACAGAACGCGGCGACGCGCCCGATATGCGCCACGACTTTGTTGACGTGCGATGCCGTGTCCTCTTTGGCGCGAAGGTGGGCGGCGTAGTCGTCGAGGTGTACGGCCAGCGGCTTCGACATGGCGGTTGTGGCCGCGTCCAGGATGCCCACTTCGGCCAACCGGTCCCGAATATCTGCGGGCAGGCCGTCAACCCACTGGCGAAGGCTGGCCGTCATCGGAGCGGACACGGATTTCAGCGCGACGATCTCCTCGATGCGCCGCCCCAACTCTTCCGTGGCGCGTTGCGAGACAAACCCGGCGATTCGCGCGACGCGGCGGTCGTGGAGGGTCACTTCGGCGTAGTAGCGCGACGCCTCGCGCCGGCGGCCCTGCCGGTCCCGGTAGGTGGGTTTGAAGATTCTCACGGGTTCGGCCTCCGATGCTTGAGCCACAAGTCGCGCAGGTACGCGCCCGGCCCCATGCCCGCCCGCTTGGCGTCGGCGAACACCATCTCGTATTCAGCCCGGGTCAAGCAAAGGTTGACGCGCCACTCCAAGCGGTCCGCAGGGTTTTTTGGGGGGCGGCCCATCTTCGACTTGTGGGTTTTTGGCCTCATGGTATGAATTATACTTTACTGTTACATATTTGTCAAACGAAATCTTTCGGACGCGGGCGTCGAGGCCTTCGGCGCCGCCAGCCGGGAGATGCTCCGGCCTTTCGCGGGCGGCCAGGTCCATCTTGTGCGCGGTGGCGCGCCGGCGTCAACCCAGGCTTCGACCTCATCGCGCCGCCAGCGCACACTACGCATCAACTTGAGGGGCGCGGGCAGGGCGCCGGCCTTGTCCATGCGCCAGACATGGCTTGTACTGCAACCCAGCATCTCCGCCAACTGCTTTACGTCGAGCAAGACCGGCTGGCCCACGGCCCGCACCATCTTGGCGTTCTCCGTCGAGGTTTTCGTCGTCGTCGCGGTTGGCGTCGCGCCAGAGGCTCTGGCGGCCCCTTGGACGCCTTCGGGGGGCGCGGGGGGCGGGATGGGCGCGGGGGTGGGCGGCGCGTCCGGGTCGGTCCGCATGTCGGCCGGAGTCCCTGCAAGATTCTTGTCACGCGCCGGGTATATAGCTCCGTTGTCCAAGTTCTTCGACTTGCTCAAAACCTTCTCCTTCATGACCCCCCGATCCCTTCCGACGCTCGCGGCCGCCAGCCTTGGCTGCCTGCTTTTCTGCGTGGCCACGCCGCAACGAATTCGATCTATCTCGATGTACGCTCCTTTCGTCTCAAGCGCGGGTCATCGCCCGCTTCAACAGCCGTTTCGCCTCGTCGTACAGGTCATCGGGAACGCAATACCGCTTCGGGTTGTCCAGCGGCAGCTTCGACCGTTTCAGGCGTCCGAGAAACCAGGACATGGCCTCATCAAGTGACTTGGGGGATGCTGGAGCACGGGCAACGTCCAGAAGTGTCGCCAACACGCGGGCAGGCGGGTAGCCCCGAAGGGTACGCAGCCTGCGCCGGATGACCTGGCGCAGTTCTGGCGGCGCGCTGTCCAGGATCGCGGCCCAAATGACCTGGGACCATTCGCTATTCCGGGAATCGCCGTCAGGGTCGTCGCCGTCCGCCGTTGAACCAAGCGGAGCGCAACCAAACCCTTTCACATCCAAACAACCAGAACCGCCGTTTTTCGGCCCAGTTCTTATTGTTCTTAACGACGGTTCTTGGTTGTTAATGGTATCTGTTGGTATTGGTATAGGCGGCGAACATTCGCGAACACTGGCGTCACGGTCGGCGTAACAAGCCCCGCGCTCGCGCATCCTCCGCATACGCAAAGCCGCCTGCTCGCGCTCTTTACAGCGACGAGACAGACGGCGCGAAGTGAGCGTAACATTACCGTTTCGGTTGTTTACGTCGCAGATTCTCGTGGTTTGCATGACCTCGATGATGCGCACGGCCTCGTCGAGAGAGCATCTCCACATCGCCGCGAAGCTCTCCGTCGTGCCGGTCAGGTGTCCCACCCTGTTCAGCCACATGTGGCACAGGCATTCCATCCATGCCCCGCGCGTCGCCAGGTCCGCCGAGCGCAGGGCGGAATCCGACAACCAGTCCTTTGGGAAGAACTGCTCCGACACGCATTTCGTGGTCTCGACAGACATGCGCTCGACGCCTCCGGTCAATTGGTCCCCAGTCAATGAACTCGAACAGCGCACAGCACGGGCCGTTCGCCTTACTCAGCCTCGCGCCGCAACTCATCCAATGTTCTGCGGGCAGAACACCGTCCGTCACAACCTGACAGTATCAAGCCTGCATCCAGCGTCAAGGGGGTGTCCGCGTTTGGCTACAGATTTTCTTGTGTCCTGCCCCATTGCGGCCTGTCGTCCCGGCCCCGCCCGCGCCCCAAACGCGGGTCTTGCGCCCCATTAAAAGACATAAGCCACACGCAGGGCGTGGCTTATGGAACAAAGAACTGTAAAGTCAGTTGTGTTTCCGCAACGCTACTTAAGATTCCCAGCCCGAATCACGGGTTCCCCGTTCTCTCGGATCACGACGTTGCCGTCATCGCCCACCTCGGGTCGGCGTCCCACAACATCTGGTGGCGCAAACGTGGCGCTGTTAGCCTTGACCTCCGCAGCAGTTGCTCCTTGGCTGGCAGTGACTTCAGAAAGTCCTTGTAGGCCATGTCACTTAGGTATGTACAGTCCGGACCCAGCAAATCGTCCGTTGTCGCGGTTGAGCGGATCGTCACAACCTTGGCCAGACCGTCACCGTCCTTGTCGTACTCAAACGTCCGCCAGCCAAGCCCATATGACTGCATCTGGTTTGATCCCCAGCCCGCAACCCACACAAACAAGATAACCTTTTTTCGGAAAACGCAACAATACTGTTCGGCACGAGAGTTGTTGTGGCGCAAGGGCGGCCTGCCACTTCGGGGGCGCAACGGTCGCGAAGCGGCCTATTGTCTTAAATGGTTAATTGGTCTTAAATTACGACATGACAGCATGTTACGCCGTATTTTTCTCGTGATTTTCCCGCCGGATCGCGGCATGATGGGGCCGTGAAAACCAGCCAAGACACCCCCGCCGTCGCGCCTGCGACCAGCTCGGAGTTGACCGAAGCCGACCTGCAACGCGCTCGGCGGGTGCAGGAAAGCGCTGGCGAAGCGCTGGATACCCTGTTGCTCAAGCTGGGGCTGGTTTCAGAACGCGATTTGGCCGAGGCGCTGGCGGCGCAATTGAATCTGCCGCTGGTCCGGCCCGCCGATTATCCCGAAACGCCCGCGACCGATGGCGCGCTCTCGCCGCGCTTTCTCAAGGACGCCCGGGTGATTCCGCTGGCCGAAGACGAGCA
>CAYYEE010000320.1:0-5597 GCA_964470775.1 uncultured Planctomycetota bacterium
ATTGTACCACAAATCGCAGCCAAATGCAACCTAAATTATGGCCAGATTAGTATCTTCGCTGATTGGCGCTGATGAAGGATGACGACGGCCAGGGGAACCACTTATCTTCGCTGATTGGCGCTGATGAAGGGTGACGACGGCGAGCTCGCGCGGAGGCGTGGAGAGGGCGTGGGGCGTGGCGGGGAGCGCCTGTGGCTAGGAGGGCTTGCGCGGTGGCACTTCGGGGTTTGGCGCGCGGAAGCGGGTGGTGAGTTCGGGGTAGAGGGCAAGGGCGTCGCGGCCTTTGGTGGTGAGGGCGTAGAGGCCGCGGGAGACGCGCTGGAACCAGCCGTAAACGTTGCTGGAGAGGATGCCGAGGGTCTTGGGGCCTGTGCCGAGCTCGCGCAGTTGGCGGGGGGTCATTTCGCCGCTGTCGGCAAGGAGACAGGCGATGTGGATGGCGTTTTCGCGATAGGCGGTGACGAGGGGGCGCTTTGTGCTGCCGCCGAGGTTGAAGTCGCCGGAGCGGCGGCCGATCTCGTCGAGCACGGCGCGGCGGGCGCTGGGGCGTTTGCGGCGTTCGAAGGGGGCGGGGTGGAGCACGACTTCCATGGGGGGCTTGCCGGGTTTGACGGAGACGATGAGCAGGCCGAGCTCGAGCCGGCGCAGGACGCGGAAGACGCCGCGCATCTGGCGCAGCCAGGTGGAGACGTTGGCGGGCCGAGGCACGGCGAGGTAGACCGAGTCGGTGATCATCTGGCGGCGCGCGCCTTGGGCGACGAGGGCGAGGTTGAGCGCCAGCTTCATCTCGATGACGACGAGGCGGTCGCCTTTGACGGCGGCGATGTCGCAGTGGTTGACCTCGCCGCGGACGGTGTATCCCTGGGCGGCCAGATAGGCGCGGAGCGGGGCGTAGAGGTCGGTTTCCGAGGGTCTCTTCTTGATTTTCTTTTTGGCCAAGGGCGGCTCCCAAGTGTTGCGGACGGCGTGATTGTAACGCATCGGGGAGCCGCGGGAGAACGGCAGGGGCGGTTCGCGAGTCTCCTTGTCAGGGGTTCTCTCCGCGTGGTTGCACGGCGCCGTGGGAGGCAATCGCGACGCGGCTTGCGTTGGTTTTCACGAGGGATGTGCGTGGCTCATTGGGTGACGTTTGGGGTCAAACACAAGCGCGCGAGGGCTTGAGGAGGGGTGTGGAAGCGCTTTCAAAGAGGGCGCGTCGTGTCGCGGATCACGCGCATCGTCCCAAAAGCTGAGTTGGATGCAGACAATTTCACAACGAGGCACAACAGTTTCACGATGAGGGGCAATATTGTAGCGGGGAGCGCGGGTGTGGAACGCATTCTGGTTTGCTTGCGGAAATTGCGGTCGGCGAAAAATGGACCACTGCAGCGCGGACGCGTGGGCTGTCTTTTGGTGGGGAGACCCGGGAAAACGAAAAGGGCCGGAAATGCCCGTTTTTCGGGTTCCCGGCCCTATCTTGGTTGGTACGCCCTCAAGGACTCGAACCTTGGACCCGCTGATTAAGAATCAGCTGCTCTACCGACTGAGCTAAGGGCGCATATTGCGTCCGACAGAAGTTGCATTTTACCAGCCTGGGCTTGGGGTGTCAAGGCAAAATCACCCCCCGCGCCGGGCGCGCTTTGGGGGCTTGCTTTCCGAGGCTGAATTGGGGCAGGATGTTGCATCGTTGTCGTGATAGTGGCGGGCCTCGGACCGGGCGCTTACTGTGGTTGAGGGGGATTGCATGCAACTGTGGATTCATGTTGACATGAAGGCGTTGGCGCCTTCGCTGCCCGCGCTTCTGCGGGCCATTGACGGCTGGGCTGAACAAGGGGCTTCGGGCGTTGTCATCGAGTGGGAAAACCTCTTCCCCTATCCCGGCTTCGAGGCTGCCCTGCGTCCTGACGCCTACTCCCGCAAGGACGTCGAGGAGATCATCGGCCGCTGCCGGTCTCATGGGCTACAGGCTGTGCCACTGGTTCAGACCCTGGGCCACCTGGAGTGGTTCCTCTCTCATAGCCAGTGGGCGGACTTGCGGGAGTTCCCGGATTCCCCCGACCAAATCCGCGCCTGCGACAACCGCGCCTGGGCCATCATCCGCTCGTGGATCGCCGCGCTCATGGAAGCCCACGGTGACTGCCCCTATGTCCATGTCGGCGCCGACGAGGCCTGGCGTTTGCACGAAGTGGACCGGCCGGACTGTTCCTCGGTCCGCCAGGGCCCGTCCGCTGTCTTCCTGCGCCACATGGCGCCCATCTTCGAGCAAGTCCTCGCCGCCGGCAAGCGCCCTGTCCTTTGGGCCGACATGGTCCTGCGCCATCCCGACCACATGGCCGAGTTCCCTCGCGAGGCCGTATTCTGCGACTGGCTCTACAGCCAGACCCGCGAACACGATTCCTCCCTCCATGTCTGGGGCATAGGCAGCGTCAACGCCGAACGCTACAACACCATCCCCGCCGAGACCAGACAGCGCTATGAAAAGTACTGGCGTCTCGGCGCCAGCGACTTCCCCAACCACTTTTACCAGTTCCCCTACACCCCCTTCCTCCGCGACAACGGCTTCGACGTCTGGACCGGCCCGTCCACGCTCTACGCCGCCAACAGCGTCTGCGGCCCGCGTCTGCCGGCCGCCCGCGCCAGCGGCCGCGAGTGGCTCAAAGCCGCACGCCGTTTCGGCGCTCTCGGCGCGCTCAACACCTGCTGGGCCGTCCGCGGCGCCCTCAGAGAGTGCACCCTCGCCGGACACAAGGCCTTTCTCATGAACGGCAAGGCCCAAGGCCTCGACGACGCCCGCGTCGCCCGCGCCTGCTGCGACTGGGCCGGCGACGACGCCCCAAAAGTCGCCGAAGCCATTGACGGACTCAACGCCTGCGTCGACATGTTCTCTCTCGCCGCGCCCATGTCCTTTGACGCCGCCTCCCGCGCGCACCGCCTTGTCGGCTACGCCACCCGCTTCGACGCCGCCCGCTTCCGCCTCGCCGAATTAACCGCCGACGACCCACAGGTCGCCGACCACCAAGCCGCTCTCGACCGCGCCGCCCGCGCCGAGGCCGCCCTCGCCCCGCTCGCCCCCCGCCACGAACAAGCCCAAGCCTGGCTCCTCAGCGCCCGCGAATCCAGCCTCCGCGCCCAGCTCTGGCTCGCCGCCTGGCGCCGCGCCCGCGGAGGCCCCCCCGCCCGCGACACCCGCCTGGCCGCCCGCCTCTTCCAGCATGCCGCCGACATGGAAGCCTTCATGAAGGACCGCTATCTCCCGGGTGACGTCGCCGTCCTTCGCCACGACCGCTACGAGACCTCCCTCGCGCTCCTGAGGCATCTGTAAACCCCGCGGACAGGCACGCCCCATCCCAATGGCCAAGTTCTGCTTCATCCACGCCGCCGACCTCCACCTCGACACCCCCTTCGAGGGCGTAGGCCGCGTGTCTCCCGACATGGCCGCCCTCCTCCGCGACGCCTCGCTCAAGGCCTGGGACGCCCTCATAGACCTCGCCCTCGACCGCGGCGCCGCCTTCCTTCTCCTCGCCGGCGACATCTACGACGGCCCCGTCCGCGGCGTCAGAGCCCAGCTCCGCTTCGCCCGCGGACTCGACCGCCTCCACCGCGCCGGCGCGCAAACCTTCATCGTCCTGGGCAATCACGACGGCGGCGGCCAATGGCTCCAAGCTCCCCCAGGCGCCACCGTCTTTGGCGCCTCCGAGGTGACCTCCGTCCCCGTCGAGCGCGACGGCCGCCTCCTCGCCACCATCCACGGCCTCAGCCTCGACGACCGCAACAGCCGCCAGAACCTCGCCAAGCGCTTCACCCGCGGCCAGGCCCCCGGCCTCCACATCGGCCTCCTCCACTGCAACGTCGGCGCCGCCCGCGAACACGAACCCTGCGCCCCCTGCGCCCTCGCCGACCTCGCCCAGCCAGAACCCAACGGCCTTCCCCCCATGGACTACTGGGCCCTTGGCCACGTCCACCTCCGCCAGTTCCTCCGCCAAGGCGCCCCTTGGGTCGTCTATCCCGGCAACCTCCAGGGCCGCAGCCCCAAGCCCAGCGAGCTCGGCGCCAAGGGCGCCGTCGTCGTCCAAGCCGACGGCCCCGACGTCCTCTCCGTCGACTTCGTCCCCCTCGACGCCGCCCGCTTCGTCGCCGCCAGCGTCGACATCGCCGGCATGACCTCCCTCGCCGATCTCCGCCAGACCCTCGACAGCCACGCCTCCCGTCTCCGCGCCGAAAACGAAGGCCGCCCCCTCCTCGCCCGCGTCACCCTCACAGGCCCCGGCCCCCTCCACGACGAACTCCGCCGCCAAGGCGCCATCGACGCCCTCCTCAAAGACCTCCGCGACGAGTCCGCCGACAGCCCCGCCCCCTTCTGGTGGGAACGCCTCCTCGACCACACCCGGCCTCTCATCGCCCGCGACCGCATCCTCGAACGCAACGACTTCTCCGCCGAACTCCTCAAGCTCGGCGCCGCCCTCCGCCAGGACCCCGCCGCCGCCGCAAGCCTCCTCGACGACGCCCTCGCGCCCCTGCGCCGAAAACTCGCCGAAGCCGGCGCCCCCGGCGAAGAGCCCCCCGAAGACCTCCTCCGCCAAGCCGAAGACCTTGCCCTCGACCTTCTCCAAGGAGGCGGCCAGGCATGAGGATCCTGGGCTGGAACGTGGACGGCTACGGCGTGCTGCGCGGCCACGAGGTCCGAGACCTGCCCGAAGGCCTCACGGTGTTCATCGGCCCCAACGAAGCCGGCAAAAGCACCCTCCTCAGCTTCCTGCGCGGCGCGCTCTTCGGCTTCCCTGATGCCCGCGGCAAAGAACCCTCCTATCCCCCCCTGCGCGGCGGCCGGCCCGGCGGACGCCTCTTCCTCCGCGCCCCCGACGGCGACTACATCCTCGAACGCTACGCCGGCCGCCACGGGGGACGCCCCTCCCTCGTCTTGCCCGATGGCCGCCAAGGCGGCGAAGACGACCTCCGCCGCCTCCTCGGAGCCGCCGACGCCAAGCTCTTCAACGCCGTCTTCGCCTTCAGCCTCTCCGAACTCAGCTCTTTCGACTCCCTCTCCGAGCAAGGCATCCGCGACCGCATCTTCTCCGCGGGCATCACCGGCGCCGGCCAGGACGCCCGCCGCGTCATCGAACTGCTCGACGCCCGCATGGCCTCCCTTCTCAAAAGCGGCCGCGGCGCCGCCCGTCTCAACGAACTCGTCCGCGACCTCGCCGACGCCCGCAAACGCCTCAGAGACGCCCGCGAACAAGCCAAAGCCTTCCCCAGCCTCCAAGAGACCGAACGCCAGCGCCGCCTCAAAATCGACGAACTCGGCCGCCGCGCCGCCGAACTCTCCACCCAACAAGCCCGCCTCCAAAAGCTCGTCCAGTTGTGGCCCGTCTGGAGCAAGCTCGCCCAGACCCGCGATGAACTCGCCGCCCTGCCCCCCATGAACGCCTTCCCCCGGGACGCCGCCTCCCGGCTCGACGCCATCCTCAAAGACATCGCCGCCGCCGAAGAAAAGACCCTCGAAGCCTCGCGCCGCATCGAAGACGCCGCCCAGCGCCGCGCCAAGCTCTGGACCGACGACGCCGTGGCCGCCGCCGCCGGCCTCGACGAACTCGCCCACACCGCCGCCCTCTTCCGCGGTT
>CAYYEE010000321.1:0-5594 GCA_964470775.1 uncultured Planctomycetota bacterium
TTGCCACCCGCACCCACCTTGTTTTCGACGATGACCGGTTGCCCGAGGGCTTTGGCCAGGGGCTCCGAGAAGGTGCGCGCCGTCAGGTCAGGCGACGAGCCGGGTGGAAAGCCCACGATGATCTTCAGCGGTTTCGTGGGCCAGGGGGCGGCGGCGGACATGAGGGACTCGGGGTCTTCACGGAGGAAGATCATGCGGCTCCAGTGGAGGAGGTCGGGGCTGGTGAAGACACAGACGGCGCGGCCGGCGTTGCTGCCCATGAGCATGGAGACTTTGTAGCGGCGGTCGGGGTCAGGGTCTTGGTCGTCGCGGATGAGGTGGAAGCCGACGGAGATGTCGCCGGTGACAACGGGCGGAAGGCCGGGGACGACGCGCCAGTGGACCGCGTCGGGCGAGGCGACGACGACCCAGGTGCGGTACTCCATCGCCTGGTCATAGGTGTAGCGGGCGTGGAGGCCTTTGAAGCGGAGGGCTGGGTCGGGCTCGGCGGGGTCTTCGAGGTAGATGGGCCGCCAGAAGGTGTTGGGGAAGGGGGCGCCGTCGAGGGTCATGGCGAGGTGGTCGGCGGGGGGGCGCTTTTGCCATTGCAGTCCGTCGGGGCTGAAGGCGCGGCCGGGCATGGCGTTGCTGCGCAGGGCGCCCATGCCCATGTAGCGGAGGGCGAATCCTCCTTCGCACGGCTTGACTTCGCACCAACTGATGTCGTCGTCGGCGGTGTCGCCGGAGATGAACTTGCCAAAGAGGGGGACGGGGTGTTTGGTCCATTGGCCGAGGCAGTGCTCGACGCCGGCCATTTGGCTGAGTTCGAGGTTGTCGAGAAAGACGACGCGGCGGCGGCCGGCGGAGCTGAGCTGGGGGACCTGGAGGGCGTCGAAGTGGAGCTGGTTGGCGGCGAGAGCCATGAAGCCGATGGCGGGCTGGCCGCAGGAGCTCTTTTGGACGAAGAGGGAGCGGCCCATGCAGTCGTAGGGGCCGCTGGCTTCGTAGTGAACGCCGAAGGCCTCGCCGTAGAAGCGGGAGAAGTAGACGTGGCGGCGGGTGGAGTTGACGTAAAACATCCAGAGGTCGCCGTGAAGGTCCACGGCCAGGCTGGGACGCCAGAACTCTTCCATGAAATGTCTGAAGCAGCCCTGAGCGCCGGAGAGGTTGCTGCCAGGTCTGCGGGAGAGAAGGATTTCGCTGGAGCGGAGGAAATCGCGGACCGTCCATGCGCCACCGCCGAGCGTGGCGTAGGAAACCGTGCACCCGCCCGCGCCGCGCACGCGGTCATAGGTCTCGCGCTGGGCCTTGAGGTCGGCCTTGCCTTCGCCCTGATAGGCGATAACCACGGCGCCGTTGGGCGCGACGGCGATGGAAGGCCAAGAGGAGCAGAAGTGGGCGACCATCTCGGGGGCGGCGCCGCCGCGGGAGTCGGTCCAGGCGCGGCCGTCGGCGGAGCGGGTGTAGAAGACGCGGCGTTCGCGCTCGAAGGCGGCATGGCGGACGCCTTCGGCGGTAATGAAGACGGAGGGGCGCTGGGCGTGCTGGGCAACGAGGGTTGGGGCTGCGCCGGGGATGAGCTCGAAGAGGCCGCCGTCGCGGAGGAGGTAGATGGCGGGGCGGCCGTCGGGCAGGGCGGCCACGTCGGCCAGGGCGGCGCCGGGTTCGGCGAGGCGTTCGGGACCGGTCCACGCCCCCGCGTCCTTGAGGCGGTTCCACGGGTCTGGTCCGGAGGCGTCTGCGGTCATGCGCCAGAGGCCTTGGGGATTGGAGTAGAAGAGGGCGAGGGTGTCGGCGGAGTCGCTGAAGAGGCAGGCGGTATCGGCGGGGCCGGCGGCGGTTTCGAAGAGGCAGGGCAGGCCGGGGAATGCGGGGCCCGTGAGCCAGATGGGGTCGTGGAAGGCGGAGCCTTGCGAGGCCGTGGCCGGGGCGGCGGCAAGACCGACGAAGTTGTTGTCGGCGAGGTTGCGTCCGCTGACGAGGGCGCAGAGCCAGGCGCCCTGGCTGTTGCGGACGATGTGGCGGCCGTGGTTGAGGCAAGGGAAGCGCAGGGGGCGCTTGGGGTGGATGAAAGAGCCGGGCAGGGCGAGGTCGTCGGCGAAGAAGCGGCGGGTGTTCATGGCGGCGGCAAGGGAGTCCATGTGGCGCCTCCTGCGGGGTGCTCAAGTAAGCGGCTTCGCGGCTGGCGATTCTATGGCGCATCGGGAGCGACGAACGACGGCGGGCGAGATGCCCGCGCTCCGGCGGGGACGGCTCACAGCGCAGCCCACTGATCCAGGCCGCGCCAGTCGCCGGACCAAAGGCGGCGCTTGGCCCAGTCGGCGGCTTCGGGCGGAGCGTCGAAGGTGAGTTTGACGACGGTGCAGAGGTCGGGAGGTTGCGCGGGGAGATCGTGGAGCACGATCCGGTGGGGGTGTTGGGTGGCGCGGACGGGGCGGCCGGTGGCCACGAAGCTGGCGCTGAGCAACTTCTGGTTGAAGCCGGGGACGCTGAAAGACGCGCCGGGCCAGTAGAAGAAATAGAGGAACAGGTCCGGGCCTTTGACGGCGATGGCGCCGCCATAGGTGAACTCGAAGTCCGTGCCGCGCACGCCATAGACGGCTTCTTCGTTGCGGGTGATCCAGTCGCCGAGGAAGCGGGCGCGGCTCTCGAAGGTCGGGGGCAGGGCGCCGCTGGCAAGGGGGCCGACGTTGTAGAGGAAATTGCCGCCGTTGGCCACGGTCTGCACAAAGGCTTCGAGGGTTTCGCGCTCGGTGCGCCACATCGTGGGGTCGTCGTGGCAGACGTGCCATCCCCAGAACTTGCGGGTGGAGGTCATGCAGGTTTCCCACGGGGCGCTGGAGGCGGCGCCGACGCGCTGCTCCGGCGTCTCGTAGCCCCAGTCGGCGCCTTCGGGCGGGGCGGGGAGGCGGTTGTTGATGACGATGCCGGGCTGGCGGGCGCGGATGGCCTTGGCGAGGCGGAGGGACTGAGCGGCCTCCGCGCCGAGGATCTTGTTGCTGTTGTCAAACCAGAGCAGGTCAATCCTGCCATAGTTGGCGCAGAGCTCGGCGACTTGGGCGTGGAACATCTCGACAAAGTCCAGCCAGCCGGCGGGATCGGCCTCGGCGCCGCGGAAGTAGGCGGGCACGGACCAGTCGGGGATGGAGAAGTAGAGGCCCACGCGCAGGCCCGCGTCGCGGCAGGCTTCGACATATTCGGCCACGAGATCGCGCTTGGGTCCGAGTCTGACGGCGTTGTAGTCTGTGGTCTTGGTGTCGAAGAGGCAGAAGCCGTCGTGGTGCTTGGTGGTGAGGACCATATATTTCATGCGCGATTCGCGGGCCAGAGCGGCCCAGGCGCGGGGGTTGTAGTCTTCGGCCAGGAAGCGGTTGGCGAGGAGACGGTATTCGGACGGGTTGAGCAGCTCGCGCATGAGGGGCTGCTCGCCGTGGCCGAGCACGGAGTAGATGCCCCAGTGGATGAACATGCCGAAGCGCGCGTCGGCGAACCAGGGGGCGACGGGCGCGGGGGCGGGGGTCGGCGCGGGCGTGACGGTCATACGTTGTCCTTTGTCTCTGGGAGGCGAACACGTTCGAGAACAACTTCGCGGAGGGCCCAGGGGGCCAGGGGAATCTCGACGGCGCCGGAGCGCAGGCGGGCGGCGCCGGCGACGGGGCGGCTGTCGAAGGGGAGCCGGATGCGGGCAAGGGTCTTGCGGGGCGCCATGTTGACGAGGCGCAGGCGGAGGCGGGGGCCGTCGGGCTCGACGGCGGTGATGACGACCGTGGAGGGCGCGGCCTCGACGCCGGGCAGCGCGGCGCCGGGCGGCGCGGCCACGGGCAGGGCGCGGCTGGGCAGGGCGAACTCCTGCGCGGCTTTCCAAAGGTCGAACGCGGCGGCTTGGCCGGACGGCGCGAGCTGAACGGCGTAGTGGAAGACGTACTCGCCCTTGACGCGGAGGAAGGGGGTCTTGAAGTAGGGGTTGTGGCTGGCGCGCTTGAGGATGTCGTACCAGGGGCTGGAGGGGGGGACGCTGTGGCCTTGGGTCATGGGGTGGATCAGGGTGGCGCCGAGGGAGAGGCCGAGGGACTCGGCGCCGGCGCGGCGCCAGCGGAAGAAGTGCTTGAGTCCGCGCGTGAGCAGGCCAAGCTGCGCGGCGCCGAAGTCGGCGGCGGCGAGGTTCATGCCGATGAATGGCGACATGCCCAGCCACCAGTCGCGCTGGTCGGTGTGCCACGTGCGCGGGGAGGGCCGGAGGGCTTGGCGGATGAAGGCGGGCTGGTCCACGAAGTAGCGGGCGGGCCGGGGCAGTGGGAAGAGGACGGCGAGGCCGGGGACGTAGGGGCGCTCGCACTGGGCGCCGAGGAAGGAGCCTTCGTCTTCGCCCAGCGGCGGAGTGGAGAGGCCGAGGGCGGTGGGGCGGGGGAAGGCGAGGCGGAGGGTGTATTCCAGCGCGGCCGAGCCGGCGCGGAGGGTGGCGTCGAGATGACAGCGCGCGCCGGGCAGGGCGCCGGTGAAGCGGACGGTCTTGATCGCGGCGGAGCTGTGGAGGACGCGGGCCTTGGCGTGGGCGAGGGGCGTGTAGGCGTTGCGGTAGAGGACGCGAACGCGCCAGGCGGGGCTTTCGACGAAGCGGTCGCCGGCGCCGCACATCCACACGCGCAGCGGCGCGAGGCTGGCCGAGCCTTGCGCCAGGAGCCACAGGGTGACGCGGACGCGGCGGGCGCCGGCCGCGGCGAAGCGGCGCGGGCCAACGCAGCCTTGAGCGCGGGGCATACCTGCGCCGCCCCAGTGGAGGCTGTGGAGGGGGACCCAGGCGGTCTCGATGACGGCGCCCGATGCGGCGATGCGCTCGACGCGCATGAGAAAGGCGGCGCCGGTGATGTCGGGCACGGTGACGTGAAGCTCAGAGGCGGGGGCGTTGGGCAGTTCGACTTCGGCCGTGGCTTCGAGGGCGCCCTCGATGTTCTTGATCTCGTGACCGGCGGCGAGGGTGAACGCTTCGCGGCTGGGTTGCTCGTGGATGCGAAGGACGCGGCCGAGGCCGTCGAAGGCGGAGCGGGCGGCGCTGTTCTGAATCTCCACGGTTTCCCCCTCGCGATTGAGGCGGAACGTGGCCAGGTCGTTGGAGAGGGTGAAGGGGTCTGTGTCTTTGCGGCGCGGGGCAGCGCTGGCGCGGCTGACAACGCGGGCGCCCCAGCCGGGCACAGCCTTGGCAACCAGGTCGCGGCCGCCGTCCTGGACAGTGATGTCGCGGGTCCAGGGCGTGGGGTTGAAGATGACGGCGTTGCGGCCGTTGGGACGCGAGCCGAGGAGGGTGGCTTCGAGGGCTTGGGCCTCTTCGGCCAGCTTGAAGGACTGGGGCAGGTAGTGGGCGGCGTAGTTGTGGCACTGCCAGAGCGTGTGGTTGTCCATGAGGATGAGAGTCTTCTTCCACAGCGTCTCCAGCTTGGCGGCGCGGGCGGGCTGGGCGGCGGAGAGGTTGGCGAGGGCTTCGAGCGCGGGCAGGCGCAGCTCGACGGACTTGACGTTCTGCTCCATGAGCAGGGAGTCGGTGACGCCCCCATACCAGCCTTTGGAGCCGAGGACGCGGGAGTCGAGGACGGGACCGGCGGGGGAGCGGCGGAGGTATT
>CAYYEE010000322.1:0-5013 GCA_964470775.1 uncultured Planctomycetota bacterium
GCGCCAGAAGTTCGAGCAGCGCCTCCCCGAAATTCTCCAGCTTGCGCGCGCCGAGAAGCACACCGCCGTCACGCGGCTTGCGCTTGTCCAACCGCTCGATGATGAGCCCGGCCACGATATCACCAAGCTCGCGATAGCGGAAGTTCGGGTTTACATCCGCGCACGCGCCAGGCACAAAAATCGGAACCACGGCCGGCCCGAACCGCTCACGAATCCGCGCCGCCACCACGCCGGGATAGTCCGCGCTCAGATGTCTCCCGAAGTTCGAATTCGTGTGCACGACATACTGCCACAACACGGCAATGGGCGAGCCGGCGTCATCGTCGAAGCACAGGATGCCGATCTCCGGGTCGATCACCGTGGCCCACCCGAGGCACTGCGACTCCTCCTCGCCACGGTGCAGACACCACGCGTTGATCTCGCGTCCGTCCTTGAAGCGAAGCCTGCGGTTGTGCCCGCCCTTCTGACAGTATGCGCGCTCGCGGCTTATGCGCGCCGACCGCAGTCTCTGCTTGGCCGCGCTGACCGCGTCCGCGAACTTGGCGGGCAGTGACGCCAGCCAGTCCATGTTCACCACGCCACACGCGTCAGGCATGGCGAAAAGACTCTTGGGCGACGTGTATGGACCCGTGTGAGTGTGGCTGGCGGCCCAGACAGTGTTCCGCGCGGGGATGCCGCTGCGACGAGACGCCTCATTCACCGCGGGGTCAGCCTCGTCGCGGAGAAGCGCGATGATGTCGAGAAGGACGTAGGCGATCTCAACCCCGCCGCACGAAAGAACAACGGCCTTGATCGTGAGCGGGTCCTGGACGCCTTCGGACGCCCTTGGGTTCAACGCTCCCGCCATCGCTGTGCCGACTGGAGGCGTGATATCCACCTCCGCCGCGCCTGCAAGCAGTCGTGAAGTCATGGTCGTGCTTCCTCCCAGCTCACCAGTCAAACCTCGGCGCATCCATCCACACGCCGCCCTTCATCGCCGATTCGTGCGCGATGATGCCGGGGATCGTAAAGTCCATGGACCGGATCACGTCGATCGGTGGCCGCGTCCCGCTCTCGACCGCGGACAGGAAGTCACGGATCATGAAGTATTCGGACGTGCCGTGCCCGCCGGCCGCCGCCTCGGGCGGAGCGTTGGGATCAACGCGCGAACACGCGATAGCTTGTCCCTCCTTGGGCGTGTTGTCCACGCGGCTGAAGTAGAGGCCCTCGCCTCGGTCGCGCTGGTTCTCAAGGTGGCCTTGCGTGCCGTACAGCGAATACCAAACCATATGGGGACGCGCCGCGGTCTGGCTGCGCAGGATCTTCACCACCGCGCCCTTCTCGGTCTGGAACAAGCCGACTTCCATGTCCAGAAACCCAATGTGGTCCTTGAACTCCGGCTTGGTGTTGAAACCGCTCGTCAACCCGCACCCGCGAACCACGCGGTCGTTCATCAGCGTCAGGATCGGCCCCAGCGTATGGGCGCAGTACCAGATCGGCGGCCGATCGTGACGCCAGTAGAACTCGCCCGACTTTTCGTTCACGAGCAGATTCACGATCTCGTGAATGTACTCTCCCTCCGCGTAGTAGATGCGGCCGATCTTTCCCGCCTCTACCAGCTTTCGCCACTCGCGGACGAAGTGAAAGTAGCAGTAGTTCTCAGCCATCATGTACGCAAGTCCCGTCTCTTTGACCGTGTCCACAATCCGGCCGCAGTCCGCCACGGTATACGCAGCGGTCTGTTCGCAGAGAACGTGCTTGCCGCTCTCCAACGCCGCGATCGTCTGCTCCGCGTGGAACGCGATCGGCGTGGCGATCACCACGATGTCCAGCGGCGCATTGACGAAGGAAGCGTAATCCGTGAATAGCCGGCCGTCCGGCAGCTTGAAGGCCGCTCCCACGTCCGCCAGCTTGGCATGATTAATGTCGCACAGCGCCGCTATCTCCACGTCCGGGTGCGCGTCAAAGAGCCGCACAAAGCCGCGCCCGCGCGATAGCCCAGCAAGCCCGACCTTCCACTTCTTCATAGCATTCCCTTTCGACCGGAACGAACCTTCCGCGATTCGCGCTCCCATAGACGTCAACCGGCGCCACCGTTATACCCGGCCAGCCGCGGCGTTCCTAGAGGACTCACTTGCTATCAACGGTAGAGTTTTGCCCGCCCCCGCCTCGACGTGGGTGTCCTGAGCCCCTGCGTCAGGCTCGGCCGCCAACCAGCTCCGGCCACGCCGTGAACATCCGTCCTTTCCGTCACTCGATCCCTCCGCTAAAATGCGCCCAACTACGCAATCGGAGGCGCAGACATGGCGCGTGATTCATGGATTTCCGAGCTCAGCAGCGCTCTTAGCGACGTTCCCGTCGTAGACCACTCTCTCACCGTAACGCTGGCCGACGTTCACGGCGAAAGACCGCACCTCACCAAGACGCACGAACTCGTTCATGTCATCCAAGGCAACGCACAGATCATTTACGGCCGGCGCGCATTCCCCGTGGGGCCGGGCGACACCTTCATCGTGCCCCGCCTCACCCTGCACCGCGACCGCCGCACGCGCGAGGTCCCGTGCCGGTTCACCTACGTCTTCTTCCTGTGGCCCTCGGGCGACGCCCTCCTGCGCGCCATCAATCCCCACGCCTACCTCAGGGCCTCGGCCGCGGTACGGTCGTACCTCCACCTGCTTATGGGCGACTTCGAGCGCGAGTACCTCAGTGACGCGCCCTCCGCCGCCGAGCGAGGCCGCGTGATCCTTCTGGAGATGCTCCTCGCCGTCATCCGCTGCTCTCACGGCGCGGGCAGTCGCGTGTCCAGGTCGCAGCAGCGTGTCGCCGAGCAGCGCCGCAAGGCGCTCGCCGCCAGCGCGCGCGATTATCTCCTCCGCCACTACGACCAGCCTCTCAACCTCGAAGACCTTGCCGGCCGGCTCAACGTCAGCCCCTTTCACCTCTCCCGCACCGTGTCTCGCGAGTATGGCCTCTCCCTCATGGACATGCTCACCACGATCCGCGTGGAGCGCGCCAAGGAGTTGCTCAAAGGCGGTGATCACGCCATCAAGCAGATCGCCGCCCTCACGGGCTACGCCAACAGCAACTATTTCGCGCGTGTCTTCCGCCGCACGTGCGGCCTGGCCCCCACGGAGTTCCAGCTCCTCGCCAGCAAGCCGCGCCCGCGCCGCTGATTCTTCGACGCCCGCCCTCCGCCGCCCTTGTCATGCCGCCCCAGGTCGAAGATAATAGCGCACCGGAAACAGGCGCCCCGTGGCGCCGCAAGGAGGAGTCCCCGCATGAGTCTTGCCGCCGGCATTGTCGGCTACGGCGTGTGCGTCCCCCGCCACCGCATCCGCTTGGAGGAGATCGCCAAGGTCTGGGGGCTGGACGCGCCCACCTATAAGCAGGGCCTGGGCCTCATGGAGAAGGCCGTGGCCGCGCCCGACCAGGACGCCATTTCTCTCAGCGTCGAGGCGTCCCGCTACGCGCTGGCGCGCGCAAACGTTGATCCACGCCTTATCGGCGCCCTGTACGTCGGCAGCGAGTCCCACCCCTACGCGGTCAAGCCCTCAGGCACCATCGTTGCGGAAGCCATCGGCGCAAGCCCCAATTGCCACGTCGCGGACATGGAATTCGCCTGCAAGGCCGGAACTGAGGCCATGTACGTCTGCCAGGGCCTCGTAGCTTCCGGCCAGGTGGAGTACGCTCTGGCTGTCGGCGCCGACACGTCGCAAGGCGCGCCCGGCGACCCGCTCGAGTTCGCCACCTCCGCCGGCGCCGTGGCCATGCTCATGGGCCGCGACCACCTCATCGCCACCATTGACGCGACCTCCACCTTCACCACCGACACGCCCGACTTCTGGCGCCGCGAGCACCAGGACTTCCCCCGCCACGGCGGACGCTTCACGGGCGAGCCCGCCTACTTCCGCCACACCATCAACGCCGCCCAAGCGGTCATGAAGAAAGTCGGCCTCAAGCCCGCCGATTTCCGCTACGCGGTCTTTCACCAGCCCAACGGCAAGTTCCCGTCCCGCGCGGCCGAGATGCTCGGCTTCAAGAAAGCGCAGTACGAGACCGGCCTGCTCAGCCCGCGCGTAGGCAACCTCTACAGCGGCTCCTCCATGCTCGGTCTAAGCGCGGTGCTGGACGTGGCCCAGCCAGGCGACCGCATTCTCCTTGCCTCCTACGGCTCAGGCGCAGGCAGCGACGGCTTCGTGCTTACGGCCCTGCCGCGGCTGGCCGAGACGCGCGGCCTCGCCCCCACGGTCGCCAGCTTCCTCGACGGTCCCAAAACTTACATCCAGTACGGCGAATACGCCCGTTTCCGCCAGAAGATCAAGAGGCACGAATAGCCTATGCGAGACGTAGCCATCATTGGCGTCGGCTCCAGCGAGTTCGGCGAGCTCTGGGAGCGCTCTTTGCGCGACATCTTCGCCGAAGCCGCGCTGGCCGCGTTGCGCGACGCGGGCGTGGACCACATCGACTCGCTCGTCGTAGGCTGCATGTCCAGCGGCCTGTTCAACGGCCAGGAGCACCTGGGCGCGCTTCTGGCTGACACGCTGGGCGCCCGGCCGTGTCCGGCCACGCGGGTCGAATCGGCGTGCGGTTCCGGCGCCGCCGCCCTGCGAACCGGCTGGATCGAGGTCGCCAGCGGCGCAGCGGACGTAGTCCTCGTCGGCGGCGTGGAAAAGATGACGGACATCAGCGGCGACAAGGCCACGTTCGCCCTGGCCACCGCGTCCGACGTGGAGTACGAGAGCTTCTTCGGCGCCACCTTCCCGGCGCTCAACGCCATGTGCGCCCAGGCTCACATGGAACGCTACGGCACCACACGCGAGCAACTCGCCCTCGTCGCGGTGAAGAACCACGCCAACGGCGCCCTCAACCCGCTGGCCCAGTTCCGCAAGCCGGTCACGGTTGACGCTGTCGTCAACTCAGCCCCTGTCGCCGACCCTCTGCGCATGATGGACTGCGCGCCCATCAGCGACGGCGCCGCGGCCGCGGTCCTGTGCCCGCTGGACATGGCGCGCCGCTTGTCCAAGAAGCCCGTGG
>CAYYEE010000322.1:5023-5560 GCA_964470775.1 uncultured Planctomycetota bacterium
CCACCGACACCATCGCTCTGCACGACCGCCCCGACATCACATGGTACCAGGCCGTGGCCGACGCCACCGCCAGGGCGCTGGCCGCGGCCGGACGCAAGCTGTCCGACGTGAACGTGGCGGAGCTTCACGACGCCTTCACGATCAACGAGTTGCTCATCATGGAGGCGATCGGCCTGGTTCCCCGCGGCCAGAGCGGCCGGGCCGTGGCCGATGGCATGACCGCGCTCAACGGCAAACTGCCCGTCAACCCCAGCGGCGGACTCAAAGCCAAAGGCCACCCTGTCGGCGCCACGGGCGTCTCGCAGATTCAGGAACTCGTGCTCCAGTTGCGCGGCGAGGCTGGCGCCCGCCAAGTCAAAGGCGCCCGCATCGCCTTGGCGCAGAACATGGGCGGCGTCGCGGCAAGCTGCTTCACGCATCTTCTCGAATTGGAGTGACCCCCCATGCAAACCGCCCGCATCTGGCGCGAGGTTCCCCAGCGCTACCGTCTTGAAGCGGCCCGGTGCAAGGGCTGTGGCAAGCTCCACTACCCCCCCC
>CAYYEE010000323.1:0-5559 GCA_964470775.1 uncultured Planctomycetota bacterium
AACGCGCGGGTGGCCTGCTACCACATGGCCCGCGAGGTGGCCAAGGAAGCGTTCCCTGGGTTCGCCGATCGCGTCGCGCATTTGCGGGACCTGAACACCGAGAGGCTGGGTGTGTCGCTGCCGGCGCTTTACAGGGCGCTGCGGGCGCTGCCGCTTCGCGCGGACAAGGGGTTGGTGGAGCGTCTGGCCGGGCTGCACCCTTCGGTGGCCAAGTGCGTGCGGGGGCTGGACCTCGGCGCGATGGAGTTCCCGCTGAGGGACGTGGCGCTCTTTGGGCTGGCGGAGTGCGAGCGCGCGCGGCGGGCGGGGGCGCTCTTGACCGCGGGCGACGCGGGCCGGCTCGGCCAGATGATGAATATCTCGCACGACGGCGACCGCGTGGCGTCTTGGCGGCAGGGGAAGCAGGAGCCGTTCTGCAGCGTGGCCGACGACGCGGCGTTGGAGAGGCTGGCGCGCGCGGCGGCGGACATGAGGCCGCTGGAGGACGCCAAGGCCGCGCTTTGGCAGCAGCCAGGCGCGTATGGTTGCAGCATCCCGGAAATCGACTTCATCGCCGACACGGCGCTGGCCCAGCCCGGCGTGCTTGGCGCGCAGATCGCGGGCGCGGGGCTGGGGGGGTGCATCATGGTCCTTGTGCGCGACGAAGCCGCGGCCGGTCTGCGCGCCGCGCTGGAGCGGGCCTACTACGGGCCGCGGGGGTTTGAACCGGCGATGTTCCTGTGCCAGCCTGCCACGGGCAGCCGGGTGCTGACGACCTTGCCCGCAATGTAGCGGGTCCGCGGCGGACGACGGGGGAAGAAGCGGGCGGGCGAGACGTCCGCAATCCGGCGAAGAGGTTTGATTGAGGCCCCGGCCTTGCGGCTGGGGCCTCGGTGTTTTTGGGGGATATTCGCAACGGCGGCCACGCCGCGACTTCGCGCGATTTCCTTGCTCCCGCGCCGCGCGGAGCAGGCTGGGCTGCGTTCGCGCTGGCGCCGGGAAGCGGGGCGCTTGTGAAGCAGGCGGCGCCATGACTCATCAACGCGTGTTCATCGTGGGCGTGAGGGTTGGCAGCGCCAAGGAGTACGAGGTTTTCGCCGCCATGGCCGCCAAGCTCAAGAAGCGCGGCCAGGTGGAGGTGACGCTGGGCAGCGTGTCGGGCCGGGCAGACTACGACATTCCTCCGGGCGGCAGTTCCTGGCACGACTACGCCTCGTACCTGTCCACGCTGTTGAAGTTTTTCCCCCACCTCAAGATCGCGTCCTGCGTGAATGCAAGCTGAACGCTACGTTCGAGAGCCACGAGCCGTTCCGCCTCGCTGAGGGGTTCTTTGCCCAGAATCCGCATCTGCGCGGCGCGCGCGTGGATCACCCCCGGCGCAGCCGCCAGGAAGCTTCGGAGCATTTGGCGGCGCCGCTGATTTGAGGGCGAGGGCTCAGGCGTAGAGCTTGCAAAGGGCTTGCGTGCCGCTGTCCTCGCCGCCTTGGGCGGCCAGCTTGCGGTAGAGCGCCAGGGCCAGGTCCAGGCCCGGGGTGTCGAGAGCCATCTGATCGGCGGATTCCGCCGCGATGCTCATGTCCTTGATAAAGTGCTTGACGTAGAAGCCGGGGGCGAAGTCGCCCTTCAACATGCGCGGCGCCAGGTGGCTCAAGGACCAGCTCGCGGCGGCGCCGGCGCCGATGCTCTTGAGCACGTTCTCCGGGTCGAGGCCGGCCTTGCGGGCGTAGGCCATGGCCTCGCACACGCCGATCATGTTGCAGGCGATAGCTATCTGATTGCACATCTTGCAGTGCTGGCCGCTGCCGGCCGGGCCCTGGTGGACGATGTTCTTGCCCATGATCTGGAGCAGAGGCAGGGCGCGGTCGAACGCTTCGCGGCCGCCGCCGACCATGATGGTGAGGGTGGCCTCGCGCGCGCCTTTGTCGCCGCCGGAGACGGGGGCGTCGATCGCCTGGCCTTCGCGTTCGGCCGCGGCGCTGGCGATGCGCACGGCCAGGTCGGGCCGCGAGGTGGTCATGTCCACCAGCAGGGCGCCGGGCCGCATGTTGGCGACCAGGCCGCTGGCGCCGAGATACACCTCCTCCACGTCCTTGGGGAAGCCCACGATGGTGAAGACCACGTCGCAGGTCTTGGCCAGAGCCGCGGGCGAATCGGCCCAGGCGGCGCCGCGACTGAGGAGCGGCTCCGCCTTGGCGCGCGTGCGCGAAAAGACGCTCAACTTCTTGCCAGCCTGGAGCAGATGCCCGGCCATGCTGGCGCCCATGACGCCCGTGCCGATGAAGCCGATGTTCTCGTCCAAGGATTCCCCTCCCGTTTGCGAGTGAACGCGCGTGAAGACGCTGAGGCGCCATTTTGGAGGAACGGGCGGGATTTGTCCACCCAGACCGCTTAACGCGCGCGCCACGCGTCCTCGGCGCGGAGGAAGCTGGCGAACATGGCCATGCCTTTGCGGGTTCCGGCGTCGTCCTTGCCGGCGATGAGAAGGACGCGCGGCTTGCCGCGTTCGGCCGGGAACTCGCGGATGACCCAGGCGCCGGGCTTGAGCGCGCCGAGGTCCGTGGGGACAAGCGGGTTCTGTTGGCCCGCGCCCACGACGATGGCGGTCTCCAAGGCTGGGTCGAGAGCGCTGGCTCGCGCCACGACCGGCAGGCTGATCCCGCCGCTGACGTCCTTGATGGCCTCGACCAGCGGCGCGGCGCTGACGCTGGCTTCGTAGATGGCGGCCACGGGGCGGCCTCTTTTGATGAGGGGCGCGTCGTTCCACCAGAGCGATGGCTTTCCGCTGAACCGCGCGTCGGCGCCAAGGGCCGTGAGGATTTCGAGCAGCTCCCGTTTGGCCTTCAGATAGGCCGGCTTGCCGCCATCGACGCGCCAGACCTTCATCTCCCCGGCGCCGGTTTCGGACCACTTCAGGATGGCCTCTGGTCCGGGGGCCAGGAGGCGCTCCATGCGCTGGCGCAGGGCGGCCGGGGCGTTCGCGCCGAGGCGGCCCAGGGCGCCTTCCAGCATCGCGGCCAGGTTGCCCTCTTCCATGCCGTCGCGAATGCCTTCGAGGAAGGGGCAGTCGGCCAGGGGGACGGAGAGGTCGTCCTTGTTGATGTAGGACACCCAACGCTCGCCAGCGACGCCGAGGTCGCGGGTTGTGCTTCTGGCGTAATAGAGCCAGCCTTTGAAGTATGGGTTGACAAAGCAGTTCTGGACGCCCAGCTTCCAAGATTCCCAGCCGAGGAACCGCGAAGCGCCCAGGGGCTTGCGGCATTCGGACCCTCGGCCTTCGCCCGCGCCGTAAGTGCCAATCATGGCGTCGGGGCGGACTTTGATGGCGCCGGCGCGGACCTTCTGGATGAAGCTGGGCGCCAGGCCGCGGTTCAGCGTCCAGAGCTTGACCCAGGGGTACAACTCGGCGTTGAGCTGGGGGTCGAGGTGTTGGGGGCCGGTGAACGTGGAACTGCAGCCCCATCCGGCCTCCGTGAGCGGCTTGGCCCAGGGGATGTAGCGCTCGCGGATCTCCTTTTCGCTCAACTCGTCGCCATAGCGCAGAACCGCCATGCGCACGCCTTTCTCGCGCAGATAGCGCTGCAGCTCGCGCGAGAACCACTCCTGAATGGCTTTTTGGGCTTCGGGGGAAAGGGTTGTGCTTTTCAGTTCGCGCGCGACGGGCGCGAGCGGATCGGGGACCGCGAAGTGGATGAGGCCGTGGCCGATGGCCTGCTCCATCCATTCGTCCCATGCTGAGCAGTCGAGACTGGGGAAGTCGCCGGACTCGAAGCGCTTGGCGTTCCTGGCGAAGTAGGCGGCGTCGGGTTTGTCTTCCGTGCCGGCGATGCGGAGGGACGATAGGCGGATAACATTGATGAGAGACCACTCGAATCCATGCGCTTCGAGGTCCTTGGTGAAGCGCAGGGCCGGCTTGGGGCTGTCCACGTCGCCGTAGACCTGTCCGCCCGCGGCCAGGGTGATGGGCCGGCGGCGAGGGATGCGCACGGGGTAGACCTTGACCGACACCGGGACGGAGACCTTCTGCCCCTGCGCAAAGGACAGGTCCAGAGCGAACGCGTAGTTGCCTGGCTTGGCGCCTAGAGTGTTGATCCGCAGCCACAGGATGCGCGTCTGGCCTTTGGCGCAGGTGAACTCCGGCTTGCCCTTGGGCTCGACGTACTGCGGCGGCAGCAGCCAGTAGGGGGACTCCTTGGCGATGTCAGGGTCTTTGGGCCAGGGGATGGGGTCGGGGCGGTCCTGCACAAGGAACTCTACCTTGTCCAATGGAAAGCCGCGGGACTCGATCCGCCACGACGCGAGGCCTGTGTCCACAAGGGGCGTCAGGTTCAGTTGCAGGCTTTCTACCTCGTCCATGGCCATGTCGGCGGAGAGGGAGGTGACGCATTCCTCCTCGGTGGGCAGGACAGGGTCGAACTGGGGGCCATACTCTTCGCCGCGCTGCCACTCGCGCGTCCAGAGCAGCAGGGATTTGCCGGCCAGGCGGCTGTGGGCCAGGGCGTCTTGGAGGGCCGCGGCCTTGGTGAGGGGGCCTGCTTGGGCCACGATGTTGCGGAGCAGCTTGATGTAGGTGGCCGCGTCTTCGTTGGTCTGAGGCTTGAGGCGGAAGAGCTCGTGGCCCGCGAAGGCGACCCACCCTTTGCCCACGCGACGGACGCCGACAAGCGCTCTGCCGTTGGCGTCGCCGATGAGCGCCTCGAATCCGGGGGCTGGGTCGGCCAGCATGGGGGCGTCGAGCCACTTGGGCTGCGCCTGGCCGAAAACGCCTTTCAGAAACGGGTGATCCGGCTTGAGCGGCTTGCAGGGAACGGGCTTGCGCTGCCACTGCACGCGCTTGGGCCCGAACCACTTGAGGTTCTCCAGCCCCAGGTCCTTGGCCAGGGAGTTCGGCGCGTTGCTGATGAGAAGGAGATGGCCGCCGTTTTCCAGGTACTTGCCCACGGCGGCGGCGCCCGCGGCGGTGAGCGGCTGGGCCACTGCGTGGGAGAGGATGACGAGGCTGTACTTGTTGAACTCCTCGGGCGGGATGGATTCGCCGCGGTTTTCGTAGATGTATTCGAGATCGTCGGAGATGGTCAGGGCGTTGTGGATGAGGCTGCGGGTTTCGTGGGTTCCGTAGGACGCGCCGGCCAGCCCGACAGGCAGGGGCCCGGCCTTGGCCATGGCCGTCAGGGCCAGAAGGGAAGCGGCCATTATCAGGCGCATGTGTTCCTCCTTGTTGGGCGCCAAGCGGTCGCTGTCAACACAGCGGGGAGCTCGCGGGGGCGCGCTTGCCCGGCTCGGTCCAGGTTTGTCCTCAGAGAGCAGGGCTTTCACCGGCTTTGATACAGTGTATACCTGGGAGTACAGTATGTCCATAGTTGGTGGTAAAGGGGCTGCCGTGTCTCGGATGGTTCGTATCCCCCAGGGGCACGACATGCCGCGCCCCCCCAGCCCTTGGTTGTGGGCGGAAGACGGGCCAGTCGGACGCCATTCAGCCACCGCGCCCTTGCCATGCCGGCGGGGGCGGCCTGTGTGGGAAATGCCTTGCATTTCCCTGGAGTTTGGCGTTTGACTAGATGATGGGGCGAGGGGCAGGGACGG
>CAYYEE010000324.1:0-5546 GCA_964470775.1 uncultured Planctomycetota bacterium
TGGTGTGCGGGCTGGACCACAACTTCAATCCGCGCCGGATCGAGAGGTACCTGACCGTGGCATGGGACAGCGGGGCCCGGCCGGTGGTGGTGCTGAACAAGGCGGACCTGTGCGGCGACGTGGAGCGTCGCGTGGGCATGGTGGAGGCGCTGGCGCCAGGCGCGCCGGTTCACGCGGTGTGCGCGCGCAGCGGGGATGGCGTGGATGCCTTGGCGCGTTACCTGTCCGTTGGGCAGACCGTGGCGCTGGTGGGGTCGTCGGGCGTGGGCAAGTCGTCGCTGATCAACCGTGTGCTGGGCGAAGAGCGCCTTAGGGTGGGCGAGACGCGCGCCTCGGACGGACGCGGCCGGCACACGACCACGCGGCGGGAGTTGATCGCGCTGCCGGGCGGGGGGCTGCTGATGGACACGCCGGGCATGAGGGAGCTGGGGCTTTGGGGTGACGAGGACAGCCTGGATGGGTCGTTCGCCGACATTGAGGCGCTGGCCGAGGGATGCCGGTTCCGCGATTGCCGCCACCAGGGTGAGCCGGGTTGCGCCGTAGCCGCGGCCGTGGAACGCGGGGAGATCAGCGAAGGGCGATGGGAGAACTTCAAGAATCTGCAAAAGGAACTGCGCTATCTGGCGCTGAAGCAGGACACGAGCGCGCGCCTGGCGGAGAGGGCAAGGTGGAAGCCGATCGCGAAGGCGATCAAGCGGTTGCCGAAGAAGGGGTAGGCGGCGCTGAAATCAGCGGGCGGCGGGCGTCTCGATGATGTAGGACCAGCCGCAGAGTCCGCTTTGCGGCTGGTCGCTTTCCACGCGGACCAGGAGGCGCCAGGTCTTGTGCTGGCCGGCGCCGGGCGGCAGGGCGAATTCGACGCTCCGGCCGGCGAGTTCGCCGGCTGGCGCGGGCGACTCGCCAAGGGCTTTGCCGTTGAGCCACGCCTGGACGCCGCCGCGCGCGCCGCAGAGGAGAATGCCTGGCCGGGCGCCGGGCGTGAAGGCGGGCGGGGTCACGTCCACGCGGTACCAGGCGGCGGGGCCGGCGTACTCCTTGCCGTGTTGCTTGCGCCACCCTTCGCCGGCCGGGCCGTCGCCCCAGTTCTTGCCTTGGCGGACGTTGGTGTTGGTCCATTCGTCCTTGCTGGCGCTGGCGGCAAAGGCCTTCTCAACCCAGCCGTCCTTGAGGCCGGCGTTGTCCGGGTCGAGGCGGATGCGCCAGCGGTTGTCTCGAATGAGGCTGACGCCGACACGGTCGCCGAGGTCCGCGGCCATGTGGATGCGGTTGACCCAATAGTAAAGGCGGCGCTCGGTGTTGGTGGCGCAAAGGACGTTGGTGACGTTGCGCAGGGCGATCTGGCGCCGCAGGCGCAGGAGTTCCTGGACCGTGGCCGCGGCCTGGCGGATATCATAGGCGCCGCTGGGCGGGTTGGCGGTCTGGATGTCGCGGGCGCTGGCCAGCGACTGGGCCGTGAGTTCGGCGTGGCGCAGGCCGAGGCGGATGTTCTCGAAGCGCGCGCGCTCGGCTTGCGTGGCCTTAGGCAGCAGGGGGACGGCTTTTTCCAGAATAGCGCGGCCTTTGGCGAAGTCGCCGGCGGAGTAGAGCTCGCCGCAGACCATGACGCGGGCGCGCGTCGTGCTGGTGGGCGAGAGGGCTTTGAGGCGCTCGGGCAGCTTGGGGTCGGTCCACTTCTCGGTGGTGAAGCGTTCCCAGAAGTCGAAGTACTCCTTGACCACGGCCGCCATGGGGCCGAAGGCGGGGTAGTACTCCTTGTCGAGGATTTCGTCCACGGTGAGTTCCGTGTCCCAGTGCAGACGGGCGAGGACGTAGTAGGTGGGGCCGGTGGTGGCCCAGTAGCCCAGCAGCGAGTCGTGGTCCGTGCCGCGGACGCCGTTGGCGACATAGAACTTGAAGTCGTCGCAGATTTGGCGCGTGAAGATGAAGGGCACGGCGTGGCCGGTGAAGTAGAGGCTGTTGGGGCGGACGAAGAAGGACGCGCCGGTGAGTCCCCACTGGCGGAAGGCGTTGCGGCCAGCGGCGATGGCTTCGGCCGTCTTGGGGTAGGTGTCGCCCGCGACATAGGCGACCAGGATGTTGGGCTCGAGCTTCATGCCGATGGGCGGGGTGGAGTAGCGGTTGTAGGCGTAACAGGTGACCAAAGCGCGGGGGTTGACCTGGCGCGCCAGGAGGGCCATGGTGTTCCACCAGCGGGCGTAGCGGTGCGAGAGGCGCTGGGGCAGGCCGTCCTTGTCCATGGCGGTCATGGTCTTGAGGCGCTCGACGTCCCATCCCAGAGGCGCGAGGCGCTGGACGTCGGCTTCGGTGGGCGTCCAGTCCCAGGCGCGGCACAGCGGGCAGTGGCAGTAGCCGCTGTTGCCGTCGTTTTCGCAGCACTTGAGCGCCGCGAACTGCCAGGGCGATTGCGCAAAGCCTTTCTTGTAGGCCTCGATCTGCATCTCGTGGAGCTTGGGGCTGGCGACGCACATCTTGACCGTCTCGGGCGTGCCGGTGGGCCCGCGTTTGCCGTTAGGTTGCAGGGCGAAGATTTCGGGCGTGTCCTTGCCGTATTGCTCCCACCACTTGGTGAAGGAGTGGCCCATGGCGATGTAGGAGGCGCGGCCCATGCGCATGCGCTTGAGCCACAGGGCCTCGTCGCGGCTCAGAGTGTCGAAGATGGCGGGGATGTCGAAATACTGGCTCAGGGCTTTTGTGTAATCGTCTTTCTGGCGCGGATCGAGGACGGGTCTCAAGCAGCGCTGAATGAGCATGGGGGTCTTTTTGACGTCGAGGGGGCTGACGGTGATCGTGGAACGGGGGATGATGACCTGGCCCGTCTCGCCCGGCCAGACCCAGCGGCAGCCGAGCTGGCCCTGGAGGAAGTCATAGACGGCGTAGAGCGTGCCGGTGCGTACGACCACGTCGGAGAATTTCAGCCGTTCGGGTTTGTCGCTGTCGCAACTGTCGTCGCCGGCGAGGATGAGGGCGGAGGGCGTGGTCTTGATGAGAAACTGCTCGGGCTCGAAGGTCTTGGTGTCCACGCCGAGCGCGGCGAGTTGGGGGCTTTGGCCCACGAGGATAGCGGCGCGGCCGGGCTGGGGGGCGTAGCCCGTGGAACGGACAATGGGGACCTGGGCGCCGCTGATTTTCTGGAGGTGGCTCTGGATTTCCTCGGCGGCGAGTTGCTGCCAGGCCAGGGGCTTGTCGCTGGTGACGATAACGCTGGCGGGCTGGCCTCCTTCGACCAAGATGAGGTCCGCGGCCCGGCAGGGCGCGGCGAGGAGCGCGGCGACACACAGGACACGGCGGAGGATTCTCATGGCCGTCGGTTCTCCACGTTACTCCGGGTCGGCGAGAAGCAGGACGGGGCGATAGATGCCGCCGACGCCTCCAACGTCGCGGACGCGGACGCTGACAAGGTTCTCTTCGCCCGGCTTGGCGGCCTCGGTGATGTCGGCGAGGATGGGGGTGGTCCAGGAGTTGGGGTTGGTGTCTTTGTCATAGATGCTCTCCGCGACCTTTTGGCCGTTGACGTAGATCCAGCACGATTCGTCCACGCCGCCGAAGCAGAGATAGAGTTTGCGGCCTTTGAGGCCGGCCGGCGGAGTGAAACGGGCGCGGTACCAAGCGATGCCGTTAAGCGACGGGAAGCCCTGGTTCTCCCAATGGTCCAGCACGCTGATGGACACGAGCGGTTCGTCGTCGAATTGGCCGTTGGTCAGGTTGCGTTTCTCGCCGTCGTTGTCCAGGTCGAGGTAGAACTTCCAGCGCTGGGGCAGGGCGGCGACCACGGTCTTGCCGGCGGTCATGCCGAGGTAATGGGTGGCGAAGTAGGGCGACATCTTGCCCTCCTTCTCCCACCACTTCAGGTGATCGAGGTTGATGGCCCACGGGTTTGAGAGGGTCTTGTAGAAGTCTTCCCTCGCTTGGATGGCCTTAAGAAGGTCCTGGAAACCTTGTCCCGTGACATTGAAGCGTCGGTTGATGTCGAGGACGTTGCGCTGGAGGCGGGCGTACTGGAGGGCGAGGCCGAGGAAGCGGACGCGCTGCTGGACAATGGGGGTGTCGGTGGCGGCCTGCCGCGCGGCCTTGGCGAGCAGGGCGTCCAGTTCGTCAAGGACGTCTGGGGTGTAGACGTCGGGGATCTGCGTGAGACGTTTGCGCTTGTCGGAGAGGGCGGGCGGCATGGTATCGCGCATGGCTTCGAGGCGGGTGAAGTAGAGCTTGACCGTGGGCGCGGCATTGCCGAACGCGGCGCAGTATTCGTCGATGAGAGAATCGACGGAGCGCTTGGGGTCCCAGAGGAGCCTGGCGAGGACGTAGACGTTGATGCCGTCGGCGGCCCAGTGCCCCTGCCAGGAGTCGATGTCCACGCCGATGGCGCCGCGCGACATGGCGTACTGGAACATTTCGCCGGCTTCGCGGGCGTAGATGAGGGGCAGGCCGAACATGTCATAGTACATCAGGTTGGGCCGCCAGTACCAGTTGCGCAGACCGGCGTCGTAGAATTTTTGGACTGCGTCGCGGAGCTTGGCCAGGCCGGCGCCGCGCGGGGCGATGAGGCAGTCGGCCACGACAAAGGCGCAGATGAGGTTGGGGGCGTAGCGTTCGCGCACGGGAGGGGACGCGGTGACTCCGTAGGCGAAGACGCCGACCATCTGGCCGGGCAGCTCTTTCTCGGCGCGACGGGCGACTTCGTTCCAGAAATGGACGTAGCGGTCCGTGAGGCGGGGCAGCTCGACTTTCTTCTCGACCCAGGCGCCGTGCTTGCCTTTGAGAACATAGGGGAAAAGCGCCTTGGGCGCTTCGGGCGGGTCCAGGGCGCGGCATTTGTCGCACAGGCACCAGCCGCAGTTGCCGTCGTTCTGACAAGCGGAGAAGGCGAGGTAGTCGAGGTTGGACGAGCGGGCCTGGGCCGCGGCGGCGGCTTTGGCGTTCTGGATGATCTGGTCCACGACCGCGGGGTTGGACACACAGAGGCGGACGGTCTCCTTGGGCCAGCACTCGGGCCACTGGCGCGTGCCGTCGAGCTGCTGGGCGAAATAGTCGGGGTGGTCCTTGGAGTACGTGTCCCACCACTTGGTGAAGGCGTGGCTGACGTGGAAGTAGCCGGCTCTGCCCAGGCGCTGGCGGCGCATCCAGAGGCGCGTTTCGGCGACGCGTTGGGCCAGATTCGCGTTCTGGGGGGCGCCCTTCTTCTGGCGGGCGGCCGTGGCGTCGACAAAGCGAATCTGACGCTGGGCGGCGGCGGGCTTGCCGATGCGGGGCGGGACGGGGGTGATGGCGATATCTGCGCGGGGCGGGATGACCTCGCCGAGTTTGCCGGGCATGATCCATCGCACGCCGAGCTCCTCCTCCAGCCACGCGCACACGCCGAAGAGCGAGGCCGGGTGGGTGAAGTCGGCCAGGGGGTCGTCGTCGGTCTTGGCTACGGTCTTGCCGTCGCCGCGATAGGTGAGGATGGGTTTGTCTTTGCCCGCGATAAGGAGGGCGTCCGGCATGGCGTGGATGAGGTAACCTTCGATGGGGAGGTCAGCCACGCGCAGGCCGCGCTGCTCGGCGAGGCG
>CAYYEE010000325.1:0-5543 GCA_964470775.1 uncultured Planctomycetota bacterium
TCCTGGACGCCGACCTCGCCGCCGAGCAGCTCAAGGCCGTCAAGCTCCAGATCCTGCAGCAGACCGCCACGGCCGCCCTGGCCCAAGCCAACTCCAACCCCCAGGCCGTCCTTTCCCTCTTCCAGTAAGAGCGCCAACCGCCCCAGGACAAGCAGCCCTAACCCCTTGTCCGCCAGCGATCGGGAGACATGACCATGCAAACCGCACCTCAAGCGCGGCAGGCCCTCGAACACCTGCAAGAGAACCTCGGCCTCCAAGCGCCCCTGGATCTCATCATCAGCATCTACGACTTCGCCATCCAGGCATGCGCGCAGCGTGACAAGGACAAAGTCAGCAAAGCCCTCGTCGAGCTCATGGCCTCCCTCAACTTCGAATACCGCGAAACCGCGGGCGACCTCTTCAGGCTCTATGAGTTCTGCATCCGCAGAGCGCGCTGCGGCGACTTCGACGCCGTGAACCGCATCCTGGCCGACCTCCGCGGCGCCTGGAACTCGGCCTCGCGCCAGCTCCCGGCCAAGGCCGCCAGTTGACCCGCGAAAAATGTCCGACTGCCCGCAAGCGCCTCAAAGCATCCGCAACCCATTGGGCAGCTGACATTTGCCGCCCATCGCAACCATCGCAACCGTCATCCCATTGTGGACAACGCCGGACAGGCCGGCCGCGAGGTCTTCCAACGCCTGAGGAAAACCGCTAAACGCCTGAAGCCGTCCGGCCGATAGTGACAATAAGGCTCCGTCTTCACGGCGGAACAACGGAAGAGCGGACAGCGCGCGGGGCGCTTCCGCACAGCGCGGAAGGAGGTGTGCCGAACAAGATGGACCCGGAGCGCGCCCGGCAGGCAGGTGGCTGGGCGCAACCCGTGACACAACAAGCGCCTGCGACAAAAATGGGCAAGGATGCCCGACACGGACCCAGGCATGAGCCAAGGTCCCAACAAACAACAGGGAGGTTGAACCATGTCTACGCACTCTTTGACTCGCATCGCCACCAATCTCAGCGCCATGCAGGCTCTCAACTCGCTGACGAGCATCAACAACAAGTTGTCGATCCACCAGAACCGCATCGCCACGGGCAACCGCATCAACAGCGCCGAAGAAGACGCTGCCGGCTGGGTCATCGGAAAAACCCTCGAAGCGCGCACCCGCGGCATTGGCGTCGGCCTCAACAACGTTGGCGACGCCAAAAACGTTCTGTCCATCGCCGAAGGCGGCCTCTCCGACATCCTCGACGTGCTCATGACGATGAAGGAAAAGGCCACCCAGGCCGCCAGCGACACACTGGGTTCCTCCGAACGCGAAGCCATCGAAAACCAGCTCGACGACCTCGCGGCCGAAGTGGACGCCATTGTCTCCAGAACCGAATTCAACACCCTCAACCTCATCAACGGCACGTACCTCAACAAATCCATCCAGGTCGGCGCCGAAACCACGGACACGATGACCGTTTCCATCACCCGTGACCACCGCGCCACGGCCCTGCATGTCAGCGACTCAGACCTTGCGGTCGACACCGCCGCGAACTCCAGCACGGCGCTCGCCTCGGTCAACACCGCCATCGGGTACGTGAACAGCTCCATCCGCGCCATCGGTTCTCTCCAGGCAAGGCTCTCCGTGACGGAAAGCTCTCTGTCCCAGATCTCGGTCAACACCCAGTCCGCTCGGAGCCGAATCATGGACGCCGACCTCGCGTCCGAGCAAATGGAAGCGGTCAAGCTCCAGATTCTGCAGCAGACCGCCACCTCCGCCCTTGCTCAGGCAAACTCAAGTCCTCAGGCGATTCTCTCGCTGTTCCAGTAATAGACGCGCGGCGCTTTGGGGGGCGGACAACCGCCCCCCAGCGCCTTGACACCGCAAACGCCGCGCGGCCGCACCGCGCGCAAAAACATGTGAGGAGGTCTCCGCCGTGAACCAGCCCCCCCTCAGCCAAGGCCTCAGGCAAAGCGCCGCCGGCGCCTACCTCGAAAAGGAAATCGCTGGCCTCAGCCCCATGGGCCTCATCCTCAAAATCTACGACGTCGCCATCGCCGGGTGCAACCAACGGAACACCGACCGCGCCAGCCGCGCCCTCGTGGAACTCATCGCGTCGCTCAACTTCGAATACCGCGACATGTCCACCCAGCTCTTCCGCCTCTACGAATACTGCATGAGATGCGTCAAGAGCGGCCAGTTCGACACCGCCCTCAAGATTCTCACTGAACTCCGCGGCGCATGGAGCCAGGTCGCCAAAGACGAAATGCGCCAGGCCGGTTGAGCAGATACAGCCGCAAACACAACAAACGGCGCTTCCGGACCTTGCGCGCGGACCGGGCGCCAGAGACTCTTTAACGAAAGATCGGGAGCAGAGACATGGCATCCATCTCAGGCACAGGGCTCGATGTCTCCAGCATCGTCAGCTCCCTCATGTCCCTCGAACAAGAGCCGCTCGACAAGCTCAACACCAAAAAAAGCACCTACAACTCCAAGAGCACCGTCCTCACCGACTTCAGGTCTCAACTCACCACCCTTCGCTCCACCCTCCGCAAGCTCGCCGACGCCATCAACGACCCCTTCAAAGCCAAAACCGTGGCCACCAGCGACAACTCCGTCGCCACCGCCACCACCACCTCGAAAGCCCTCGCCAGCCAGCACACCATCTCTGTCCAGCAACTGGCGAAAAACCATACCATGCTCAGCAACACCTTCGTCGCCAGCGACACCAGCCTCGCCTCCTCCCTGGGCGCGGGCGAAAAAACCTTCTCCGTCACCTTAAATGGAACCGCCACCGAGGTTTCCGTTGAAATCGAAGCCGGCGACACCAACCAAGAGATCATAAAAAAAGTCGCATCAGCGCTAAATGACGCATTCGATTTGGTCGAATATGAGAATGAGAACGAACTAGACGAAGACGAAATCAACAGAGTCAACGCGAGCTACATCGCCGACACCTCGTCCACAGGCAAGCTTGTCTTCACCAGCAAGCTCACCGGCCTCGAAAACAAGATGGAACTCGCCGATGTCTCGGGCGGCCTGCTCGCCGCCTTGGGCATTGACAACGAAAGCGTGGCGTACAACGAGTCCGCCGGAACAGGCGGGTACCTCTATGAAGACTCCCTGCTCGACGCGAAAATCATCTTTGACGGCATCAGCATCACTCGCGCCTCCAACGAGATCGACGACATCGTCGACGGTCTCACCATCGACCTCGTCAACACCCAGAAAACCGGAGACGCCGCGGTTTCTCTCACCGTCAAAGCCGACTATGAATCCATCAAAGCCTCCATCGAGAGCTTCATCTCCGTCTACAACACCACCCTCAACTATGTCCGCGCCAAGACCGCCGTCACCTCCGACTCCCGCGGCATCCTGGCCGACAACCTCACCTTCCGCTCCCTCGTCTCAGACCTGCGCGCCGCCGCCTCCGGCGCCGTATCCGGCGAAGCCGCCGCCGCCTTCAAACAACTCTCCGAAATCGGCATCACCGCCGACAGCACCGGCGCCCTCAGCATCTCCGACACCTCCGCCCTCCAGAAGGCCATCAGCAGCAAGTCCGAATCCGTCAGCGCGCTATTCCGCGGCGAAGGCGGCATCCTGGAGCGCATGCAGGACCTCCTCGAACCTTTCCTCGGCGCCGATGGCTACATCGACTCCAGCGTCCGCACCAACAGCAGCCAAATCAAAACCGTTGACGAAGCCATCAAACGCATGGAAGCCCGCCTGGAAAAAAGGAAAGAATTCCTCACCAATCAATACACACAACTCAACGAAGTCATATCCAGCTACAACAGCACCGTCAGCATGGTCCAGCAGATTCAGTCGTACCTTAACAACTAGCCGCCCTTGCCGGTGACGCAACCCAGTAGGACGCCTCAAAGGTGATTGAGTACCCCATCATCGCCAAAATCACCGAACCGCGCTTCGCCAAGCTGCGCGAGCGCGCCACATCGCCCCCTTCCACCCGCCCCCGCCCCCTCGGCGACGCGGTCATCGTCTCCCTCAACACCCAAAATGAAAGCCCAGGCGACTACAGCAGCCAAGTCCGGCGAACAACCCAAGCCCCCGCCCAACAACAAGGACTCCGGCCCCCCATCGAATCCCTGAAAAAGCGCATCCGGGACGCCGAACTCCCAGATGAAGAAAAAGACCGCCTCGACACCCTCCTCCGCGCCGCGGACCTCATCGTTGACCGCGACGTGGAGGAGTTTGCTTTCCGGGTGGACCAGATGGTGACGCTCCGCGAAGCCCTCCACCGCGCCACCCAAGTCATCGCCCGCGAGCAAATGCGATCCGCAAACATCGCCCTTTTCCATCCCGTCCAAAACGAATCCACCCAAGCAGGAGCCCAAGACACCGACGCGGGGCCGCCGGCCCCGCCGGCAGATACCAGGGAGTGAAGGAGACATCAGCCATGGATTCGGCTAGCATAATCGCAACGTCGGCCGTCGCCGTCACGGCCGCCGCTCGCGACGGCCCCCCGGCAAGCCGCCCCCACGCCCCAACACCGCGTGCGGAGGCAAAGCCCCGGGCCGTAGCGGCGCAACAGACCCAAGAAAAGGAGAAAAGCGAGGCGAGGATCGTCGAGGCCGAAGCGGCCGTCCGCTTCAAACCCCGGCTCGTCGCGGCGAAGCTGTCCTTCCAAAAGGACCCAGAAACGGGCGAGATCATCGCCCTCGTCATCGACCCCAACACCATGGAAGTCATTCGCCAAGTCCCGCCCGAAGAACTCAGAGACGTCTTAAGCCCCTCCGCTGATCTGCGTGGTCTGTACGTCGACAAGTCCGTGTGAATGGAGACATGATGTCAGCCGCGAACCTGGAGAGCCTCGCCGTTGCGCTGGAAGAGGCCGAAAAAGCTTCGATGGAGCTGGCCGAAAGCGCCGGAAACGCCAACCCGAGCCGCCTCAAACGCCTTGTGGCCGCTCGCGCCAGAAGCCTCTTCACCGCCATCTCCGCCTGCAAGGCCCTTCCGCCAGCCGAACGCGAGCCCTTCAGAAAACGCATTGAATCCATCGCGCGCCTTGACGCCGCTATCACAGAGGCCCTAGCCGGCCGCAGGTCCGGCCTGGCTTCCCAGATCGCCAGGCTTCGCTCCGGCCAGCAGGTTTTGAGGACACGCATGCTATGAACATCTCAGGGATTGGACCGCTCAACGAAAACAAGCGCGTCGGCTCGTCCACGGACCGGACACCGCGCCGCCCCAGCGCCCCCAAGTCAGACGCCGTCAGCCTCAGCCCCGAGGGCTTAGACGCCTGGGTCCAGGCCGCCAAAAACCAGCCCGACACCCGCCCCGACGCCGTCGATAGAGCCGCTCAACGCGCCGCCGCGGGATTCTATAACCAGCCACAGACCATCCAGCAGACCGCCGAAAACCTCCTCAAATCCGGCGACCTGGAGATCGTGGATGAACCCGCAGACTAATCCGCCCAAGCCCCGCAAGTTCATCGGCGTCTTCTTCGAATGCTGCGGAGTCTATGACCGCGTGTATCTCTCCCAGGACGGACAGAGATACGCCGGCCGGTGCCCACGCTGCATGAGAACCCTCACCGCCCAAGCCGGCCCCGGCGGAACC
>CAYYEE010000326.1:0-5530 GCA_964470775.1 uncultured Planctomycetota bacterium
TCTGCAGCGGGTTCGGATTGCCCCGGAACTCCGACGTCCCCCACTTCGAATGAATCTCCACCACCGGCATGGACTCCGGCCCGGGGTAGATGTCGTCCCCAATCTCCCCGTGCTTCCCCGTCCGCGTCGTGTGATGCGGAACCACAAAGAAACCACCCCGCGCCACCGCGCTTCCCAATTTCTCGCACAACGTCTTCACTGTCCCCGACTCGTAGTCGTCCACGAACAACTCCGGCGGCCGCAGAACATAGACGTTGTTGTCGCCCCCCGCCCCGCCCTTCAGCGAAGCCTCATACGCGTGCAGCGTCACGAAGTCCGGCGCGTCATCGTGCGCCTCGCACGCGGCGCGCTGCTCCTTCCAAGTCGCAAAATCGCACCGGCTGTTCGACACGTGATCCGCCGCCGCCACCCAATCCAGCCCCGTTACTCACCGCGCCGCCGTGTAGCAGAAGTTCAGCGACCGGCACCGGTCCGCGTGACACCGGCTCAACACCGTGTGTACGTGCGGATCGCCCCACCAAAGCCGCTCCGGCGCGCCCTCCACGACTTCCACCGGGTCGCTCCACCAACGCCGCCCGCCCATCTCCGCCTCGAACCGGAACACCCCAGCCGACCGCGCCTCCATCCCCTCCACCCGCGCCACCGCCGGCTGCCCCCGCTCGAACGCCACGACCGTCTCGACCGGAGACGCAAAGCCGCCGCGGACAACCACCTTCTCCCCGCACTCCACAGAAGGATACCCCACCTCATCCAGCGCCGCCACGCGTAATTCGAAGACCTCCCCTTTCCCCACCCGCGACATCGCCGACACCTGAACCCGCGCCGGCGGCCCGCCCCGCGCTTCCAAAGCCAGAACCTTCCTGAAGAACGCCTGCGGAAAACACACCTTGCTCATCAATCCAGACTCACATTCCGGGCCTCAAAGTTCACACCTGCCGCCCACCGAGGATAGCAGATGCCCCGCGCGCGCTCCACCACGCAGACACGGCGTGACATTGGCGCTGTAGTTCTTCCACGCTTCCACCGGAAGCCCCATCACGGCGTTGGCGAAGCGCAATCGGGGCCGGAGTCGCTGCCCGGATCGACATCAAGAGGATCGGGACAGGCCTTGGCGACGGCGCCGACGCCGGCCCCGGCTGGAGAGCGCGCCCGGCCGGGAGCATCGGGAGTGGTATCGGCCGTTCTTGAGCCTGGACCCGAGGCCGGGGCCGCAAGCCCAAACCCAGAACGGCCACAACGCAGGCGCCTCGCCCTTCTCTCAACCCTTGAAAGCATCCCCCCCCCTCCGCTATCATACGCGCCTGTTGCTCCGCGCCCTGCCAGAGACCTCTATGATCTCCATCGGCCGCCTCACCCGCTTCTACACGCGCAAGATGGTCATGCTCTTCAAGCGCATCCTCCGCGCCACGGGCACCCCACATTCCATCGCCATGGGCTGCGCCATCGGTTTCTTTGTCGGCTGGACGCCCACCATCGGCTTCCAGATGGCCATCGCCTTCCCCATCTGCCTCCTCCTCCGCGCCAACTTCCTCGCCTCCGTCCCCCCCATCTGGCTCACCAACCCCGCCACCGTCATTCCCATCTACGGCTTCAACTACTGGGTCGGCCTCAAAATCGTCGGCGGGCCGGGGTTCAACGAGTTCAAGACAGCCATGGGTCAGGTCGTTTCCCTTCTCAAGCAGAGCGACACGCCCGCCGCCGAGGCCTTCAAGAGCTTGCTCAAGCTCACCATAGATTTCATGTGGCCCCTCTGGATCGGCAGCATCATCGTCGGCCTCGCCCTCGCCGTCCCAGCTTATGGGTTCACCTACTGGGGCGTCCAGACTTTCCGCGCCAAGATCGCCCTGCGCAAAGCCAAACGCCAGGCCCGGCTCCAAGCCCGATCCGCCGCCAACCCGCCCCCCGAGCCCCCCCCCGTCCCGCCGGCCGCCTGACCCGCCCCTCCCGAGGCCAGCTCCCTGTCATTGCCAGCCCGGCCGCGCAGCCGCGGGCATGATCAGCTCACGGCAAACGCCCGTCGGAACGGCAAGACTTCCCCTCGCCGCAAGCCGACTTCGCGACGCGCCCCCCGAATGCCCTCCTGGCGCAACCCCGCCCTTGCCCAGCAGCCACCTAAGCCCCATCCAGCGTTTGCATTTGCTTCACCCCATTTGATATATTCGTTAGCTTGTTGGGCTCCTCAAGGCGTATCTAGGCTCGTGTCAAAAAAACTGGGTGGAGAATCCTATGGCCGAAGCGACCCGCGCCGCCATCCTCGATCTCATCGAAACCGACAACCCGACGTTGGCCAGCCTCAACAGCGCCCGCAAGCTGGCCTATACCGAACCGGGCCAGATGGATGCTCTCAGAGCCCTGATTGATGAGCTTGGCCCCGCCGTCAAAAGCGGCCGCGGCGGCGAAAAGCACCTCCGCTCCGCCCTCATTCTCGGCGCCGCGCTCTGGATCACCGGCCGCTACGAGGACGCCATCGAGCCCCTCACCCTCGCCAAAGACAACCCCGTCGCCTCCTGCCTCCTTGGCCAGTGCCTCCTCCAAACGCAGCGCGCCGACGAAGCCATCGCCGCCTTCCAGGCCGCCGAGTCCCAGCTCCGCGACGAGACCGCCCCCGCTTTTGGCCACATCGAAGCCCTGGCCAAGGCCGGCCGCGCGGCCGACGCCCTGGAACGCCTCAACAAACTCATGCCCGCCCACGAGAGCAGCGCCGAGTTGCACTGCCTTAAGGGCGTCATCCTCTGCAAAATGGGCGATGTCGAAGCCGGCCTCGACGCCCTCGAACGCGCCACCCAGCTCGACCCCGAACACGCCGGCGCTTGGTTCCAGCTTGGCTACTGGCTCGACCTCCGCGGCCAGGACGATCAGGCCCTCGCCAGCTACGAAAAGAGCGTCGCCATCCGTCCCGCGCGCTTCAACGCCCTCCTCAACCTCGGCGTCCTCTACGAAGACAAGCGCGAGTATGAGAAGGCCGTCGAGTGCTATCGCCGCGCCCTCAGCGCCGACCCCACCAGCCTCCGCGCCCGCCTCTACCTCAAGGACGCCGAGGCCTGCCTTGAACAGTACTATGACGAAGACACCCGCCGCCGCTCCGACCGCGCCAGCGCCCTCCTCACCACCCCGGTCTCCGATTTCGAGCTCTCCGTCCGCAGCCGCAACTGCCTCGCCCGCATGAACGTCCGCAACCTGGGCGACCTCGTCCGCCTCACCGAAGAAGACCTTCTGGGCTTCAAGAACTTCGGCGAGACCTCTCTCAACGAGATCAAGGAGATGCTCAAGGCCAAGGGCCTCCGCTTCGGCATGAGCCCCACCGAACAGCCCCACGCCGTCGCCGACGTGCTCAAAGCTCCCACCGCCGAACAGCAGGACGTCCTCGACCGCCCCGTCTCCGAACTCGAGTTCTCCATTCGCAGCCGCCACGCCCTCGAAAGCCTCGGCATTGTCACGGTCCGCGACCTTCTCCGCCACACCGAAGACGACCTGCTCCAGTGCAAGAACTTCGGCCAGACCTCCCTGACCGAAATCATCCGCAAGCTCAGCGAGTTCGGCCTCAGCCTCCGCAAGCAGGAAGAGTAGCCGCTGGAACCCAAAGCGGATGTACGAGTACATTGAAGGCCAGCTCGTCTCCAAGACTCCCGCCGCCGCCATTCTCGAGGCCGGCGGCGTCGGCTACCATATCCTCATCCCACTCTCCACCTACAACGCCCTGCCCGCATCGGGCCGCGCCAAACTCCTCACCTTCCTCTACGTCCGCGAGGATTGCCACCGCCTCTACGGTTTCGCCACCGCCGCCGAGCGCCAGGTCTTCCTCAAACTCATGGACGTCCCCAAGGTCGGTCCCGGCCTAGCCCTCGCCGTCCTCTCCGGCCTCACCCTCGCCGACCTCCGCCAGGCCGTCCTCGACAAGCGTCCCGACATCCTCAAGCGCGTCAAGGGCGTCGGCGCCGCCACAGCCGAGCGCATCGTCCGCGAACTCCGCGGCCTGCCCGCCGGCGGCGAAGACAGCGCCCCCGGCGCCCCGCGCCCCGCCACCGCCAAGGAAGGCGACCTCGTCGCCGCCCTCCTCACCCTCGGCTACCAGCGCTCCACCGCCGAAAAAGCCGCCGCCGCCGCCATCAAATCCCTTGGCCCCGGAGCCTCCCTCCAAGACCTCATCCCCGAAGCCCTCAAGGTCATGCTTTGACGCCGCCCCGCCTCCCCACATCCTCCCTGCCGCCGTTGTCCTTATCGTCCGCCCCCCGCTCCTCGCCCTTGACGGCGCTCCCGCAAGCTGCTACTTGTCTCCAAGCACGCCGTCCGCTTAGAATTCCCAGGCGAGGCAACCCCTGCCCACGCCAGATTGCCAGGAGCCGCCCGTGACGTCCAGCCTTCTTTCCGGCGCCCCCACGCCCGAAGACCAGAAACTCGACCAGGCCCTCCGGCCCCGCAACTTCGACGAGTTCATCGGCCAGGGCCGCGTCAAAGAGAACATCCTCATCTACATCGAGGCCGCCAAGCGCCGCGGCGAGCCGCTGGATCATACCCTCTTTTCCGGCCCCCCCGGCTTGGGCAAGACCACCCTCGCCATCCTCATCGCCGACGCCCTGGGCTCCAAACTCAAAAGCACCTCCGGCCCCGCCATCGAGCGCCCCGGCGACCTTGTCGGCATCCTCACATCCCTCGCCCAGGGCGACGTCCTCTTTATTGACGAACTCCACCGCCTCGGCCGCGTCGTCGAAGAGTACCTCTACTCCGCCATGGAGGACTTCGTCATTGACATCACCCTGGAGCAAGGCGCCTACGCCCGCTCCGTGCGCATCCCCCTGCCCCGCTTCACCCTCGTCGGCGCCACCACCCGCGAGGGCCTGCTCACCAGCCCATTCCGCGCCCGCTTCGGCATCGTCGAAAAGCTCGAACTCTATCCCCCCGAAGACCTCGAACACGTCATCCGCAACTCCGCCGCCCGCCTCAACGTCCCCATTGACGAACAAGGCGCCAAAGCCCTGGCCCATTGCTCCCGCGGCACCCCCCGCGTCGCCAACCGTCTCCTGCGCCGCGTCCGCGACATCGCCCAAGTCCTCGGCGCCGGCGACGTCACTCTCGACTCGGCCCGCCAGGGACTCGAACGCCTCGGCGTCGACGCCAACGGCCTCGACCCCACCGACCGCCGCATCCTCCAGACCATCCTCCGCGCCGGCGGCGCCCCCGTCGGCGTCAAGACCATCGCCGTCACCATCGGCGAGGAAGAAGACACCATCGAAGAAGTCTACGAACCCTATCTCATCCAGCGCGGCTACCTGGAAAAGACGCCCCGCGGCCGCTGCGCCACAGACCTCGCCATACGACACTATGGCGGACCCGACATGCCCGGAACAAGACAGAAAGCCATCTTCGGCGCCTGACCTGCTCCCAGGAAGCGGCCCGCCATTCGGCCGCTTCCGCAAACACGCCGCGCGGCCGTCGGCGCGGCCAACGCGCCCGGAACACCCAACGTGCCATCTTCAGCCCCACAACCCGCCCCCACCCTCCTCCTCCACATCTGCTGCGCCGCCTGCCTTAC
>CAYYEE010000327.1:0-5528 GCA_964470775.1 uncultured Planctomycetota bacterium
TGATCCAGCAAATAGAACCCCGGCTGCGACGGCTTGCGCCACGTGTGCAACAGCGCCGCCCGGCACAACGGCGCCGCCAGCAGCGGCAAGACCCACACCCCCTTCACGATCAGCAGCCGCAACCCCGCCCACGCCCGCCGCCACGGCCCCCGCTCCTCGCCCTCATACAACAGCCACGCCGCCGCCAACAGACACGGCGCGAACGGAACAATGTAGCCATGAGACACCAGGTAGACCGCGATCGCCAGCGACGCCCCCAGCCCCCGGCCCCATTCCGGCCGCTCGTAGAACCGCGCCAGAGCCCACAGCGCCGCCGACAAGCACAACAGCCCCAGCGTCTCATATCCCCATAGATAGCGCGACTGATCCACGTGCGCCGGCAACACCGCCATCAGCCCCGCCCCCCAAAGCCCCGCCGCCCGCCCGCCGCCCAGCCTCCGCAGCAGCGCATACGTCACCGCCGGCTGCGCCGCCCCCGCCAGCGCCACCGGCAGCTTCCACACCAGCTCGGTCATCGTCACGCCCAGCGCCGACGCGAACCCCGCGAACAGCTTCACCACCGCGCTGATCACCAGACCGTAAGGCTCGTCCAGCATCCACCCCCAGCCCGGATTCTTTAAAATGCGATAGGCCAGCTCACACTCGTCCGAGCTGTCGAACACCGCCCCCAGCCCCGCCACCCGCAGAACCAGCGCCACGGCCGTAATCGCCAGGAGCCACAGCCAGACCCCGGCGGCATGTTGCCCAACCCCGGCGCCGGCGGGATGGCCACGCGTTCCCCAGAGCCGATGAAGAACGCCGCCGCCCCCGACCTCTTCATCGCCCTTCTTCATGTCCCGCCGTTCCCTCTCGGTTGCCGTTTCTCATCAGCGCGGATAAGCGAGGATAAGGGGTTTCCTTCGTCGGCGCGCCGTTCTCCGCGTCCTCCGCGTCTCCGCGTGAGCCCGCCGTCGCCGTCGGTCTCACTCCGGCGTCGCGGAAAACTCGCGGATCGCGTCCACCATGGCTCGGTAGTTCTCTGGCTTGACGTATTCCGGAATGCACGAGGAACTCGCGATGACGTAGCGCCCGCCCGGCGCCAGCCGCGCCAGCTTGTCGCGCACCTCCGCCCGCACGCTCTCCGGCGTGCCCAGCGACAAGTTGTTCACGTCCACATTGCCGATCACCGTCAACCGATCCCCGTACTTCCGCTTGAACTCAAAGATATCCACCGCCTCCGGCTCCATCGGGTGCACACCCTTCACGCCCAACGCCAGAATCCCCGGCAGCAACGGCTCCAGATTCCCATCGCAGTGCAACACCAGCGGCCACGGCGCCGCCTCCGCCACCTGCCGCACAATCGGCAGCGCCTTCTCGTGGAACCATTCCGGCGAAAAGAACGGCCCCGTCTTGTGCGCCATGTCGTCGCCCGCCAGCACGAAATCGAACTTGAACCCGCGCATCGCATCGAGCAGCTCCACCACCCACTCGCAGTATCGCTTCAGAATCTCCAGCGGCAACTCCGGATCATCCGCCTGCGCGTACGAAAACCCCTCGTACCCCATGGAAAGCAGCATCGGGTCCAGCCCCAGCGCAACCACCAACCCCGCCGCGAACTCCTCCTTCTCCTCCGTCAGCTTGTGCGCCGCCTCCAACACCTCCGGCGGCGCCGGCGGCGGCAACACCATCCGCGGCAGGTCGTCTCGGGTGCGAATGGCCCCATGCCCCTGATATGCCCGCCCGTGCATCACCCCCGCGTCCTCGACAAAGACCGGCGGCTTGCGCCACAACTCGATATCGCAAATCCCGAACGCCCGGTTGATCTCCTTCTTGCGGTCCCGCTTCAGCGGCTCGCCGATCAACGCCTCGCAGATGGAAGGGTGAACGCTGTACTCAAAGTACGGCACGCGGTCCACCCGCCGTCCGGCCAGCGCCGCCAAAAACCGCTCTCGAGGGGTCATTACACCGGCACACGCGGTCATGAAGGACTGCCTCAGTTGAACGGGAATCCACACCTTGCGCGAATCATAACATGGCGTACGCCCGTTGTCGCGCCCGGTTGCTCCGGGGCAGGGGGAAGGCTATACTTGGGGTGAGCGGGCGCAGACGAATTAGGTGGCGAGGAGGGTTCGACCATGCGATTCGGGCGAGTCACGATCAGGGCGGACCAGATGGGGGGGGTCCATGCCTGCGGGGACTGCGGATTCCTGTGGCCACGGTCGTCGGCATGGTGGCTGAGGGAATGACCCACAAGGATATCCTTGACGCCTGCCCCGATCTGGAGGACGAGGATATCGCCGAGGCGTTGCGATACGCGGCTGAGGCGGTCAGAGAGCGCTGCATCCCGCTGGAGACGGTCTCTTGAGGCATCGCGTGCGCAAAGCCCATTCCTTGAGCGTCGCCTGACGCCGCGCCGCGTTCCCTCTCATTCCCCCATATACCCCGCCGCCCGCCAAACCTTCCGCGCGTACGCCACCGCCTTCGCGCTCAGCTTCTTCTTCCCCTCGATGCTCGGCCACGGCTGCCCAGCCTTGCGCCGCCCCGGGTCCGGCGACCAGTCGTCGTTCGCGTACTTCCGCTTGTCCGCCTCCTTGCGGAAATCGGGCACAGCCAGCGGCGCCGAATTGTCCAACGCCGAACGATACGCCAGCGGCCCCACGATAGACATCGCCACCCCCCGGTACACGTCCAGATACGGCGGCTGGCCCTTGCGGATCGCCTCCGCGAAGTGGTAGTTCATGAAAAAATCGCCGCCCCCGTGGCCGGCCTTGGCCGCCAGCGCGTGATGCTCCGGGAAGTTCGGCTTGTAGATCATCTCCACCGGGTCCTTCAACTTTTCGTGGTACTGTTCGCGCACCACGCGCAGCATGTTGTGGTCGCCGTGCCGCAGGTTCTCCATCAGCCCCCGGCTTCCGTGAATCCGCACCCACACCCCATGCCCCCGCAGATACACCTGCAACAGCTTTACCACCGCGCCGTTGTCCATGCGCAAGACAATGCACGACGACGCGTCCGCCTGCCGCGGCCGCCGCTGCGCCACCGGGTCGTCCTCGCGATACGGCATCACAAACCCGTTCACCGCCGCCGGCCGCGTATCCGTGATGAACATCACCGGCGCCAGCGCGTGCGTGCAGTAATACGTCGCCGGGATCCAGTTGCGCCAGTGGTTCACGCCCGGAGAAATCCGGTTCGCGCTGTCCGCGTCCATCGGGTGCACGTACTCCCCTTCCCCGTACATGAACGTCCCCACCTTGCCCGCCTGGTACAACCGCCGCATCTCCTGGTTGAACACCATGTACGGGTAGTTCTCGGCGAACATGTAGATGCGCCCCGTCTTCTCCACGGCCCGGACCAGCGCCACCCCCTCCGCCAGCGTGTGGCACGCCGCCGTCTCGCTCATCACGTGCAGCCCCGCGTGCAGCGCCTTGATCGCGAACGGCGCATGCTCGTGGAAGTAATTCGCCAGGATCACGGCGTCCATGTCGTGTTCAAGGAACTTGTCGAACTCCGTGTAAGTGGCCACGCAGAGTTCCTTGCCGAGCCGGTTCAGCCGCTCCTCCCACGTGTCGCACAACGCCACCAGCTTCATCCCCAGGTGCGGCCCTGCGCCCTTGGCGAACCCGCTGCCCCGCCCCACGCCAACCACGCCCACGCGGATTTCGCGGTCAAGGCTCTTCTTCGCCACCGGCGGACTCCTTTGTCAAGAGGAAAGGACGAAAGGGATTGAATGGACGAAAGGAACGGCGGCCACCAAGTGGAAGACTTGTTGCTGTCTGCGCAGAACGATAATGATCGAAAAGAACATAAACAACCATTGCCCCCATGTCAAGGCATGTCTGAACGCCGTCACGCGCGGAGAACGCGCTCCGGTCGCGGCCAGGCGTCACGACCGCTTGCGCGGCTTGGCCCGGGCCGTAGGCGGCGCGGCCAGCGGATCCTCCGGCCACGCGTGCCGCGGATACCGCCCGCGCAGTTCCTTGCGCACTTGCGCGTACGTCGTGGCCCAGAAACTGGCAAGATCGTCCGTAATCTGCACCGGCCTGTGCGCCGGCGAAAGCAGATGCAGCAGCAACCGCACCCGCCCGCCCGCCACCGAGGGCGCTTGCGTCTCGCCAAACATCTCTTGCAGCCTCACCGCCACCACCGGCGCCGGCCCGGCCGTGTAGTCGATCGGAATTCGCGACCCGCTCGGCGCGGTGTAGTGCGTCGGCGCCAGCTCGTCCAACGCCCGCGCCTTATCCCAAGGCAGCAGACTCTTGAGCGCTGACATCAGGTCCAGGCGCTGAAGGTCCGCCCGGCTCGTCGCGCCTTTCAGCCACGGCGCCAGCCAATCCTCCAACCGCGCCAGCAGCGCCGCGTCCGACACGTCCGGCCAGCCCTCGCCCTGCGCCTGGCGCAGCAGCGCCACGCGCGCCTGCCACGAGCGAGTCCCCTTGTCCCAAGGCAGAATCCCCAGCCCCTCCGCGCGGATTCCCTCCATCAGCGCGCGCGCCGTCTCGCGCGGGTCCGGGTCCGGCAGGGGGGCGTCGCGCAGCAGCAGCCGCTCCAGCCACACCCGCCGCCGCGCCGCCACCGCCTGCCGCTGCGCGTCCCACGCGATCACGCGCTCCTCGCGCAGCTCGTCCGCAAACACCGCCTCGATGTCCGCCCGGCTCAACGGCGCCGCCAGATAGATGCGCGCGTCGCGCTCGCCCGCGTCCAGCTCCGCCGCCACCAGAAACTCCGCCGACGCCAGAGGCTGCGGCGTCGTGAACAGCGCCCCCCGGCCGTTCGACAGAACGAACCGGCCCTGCCCATCCTCGCGGCGCCGCGCAATACGGTCCGGATACGCCAGCGCCAACACCCGGCCCGCCGCCTCCGCGTCCAGCGGCCCCGGGCGCGCGTCCAGCCGCTGCAGCCACTCCCGCGCCACCTGCTCCACGCGGCGGCACGCCCCCGCGTCCACCGCCTGGCCGTGCGCCGCCAGCGCCTTGCGTCCCGCCGGCCCCGACAGCGCCTCCACCCGCAGACGCAGGTCCGCGTCGCGATAGCCCGCCTGATCCTTCAGGACATCGCGCTCGCTCAGAACCGCGGCCAGAACGCACGCCAAAGGCGCCAGCCCCATCTCTGCCGCCTTCAGCGCCATGTGCGCCAAGCGCGGATGCAGCCCCAGCTCCGCCATGCGCCGGCCGTGCTCCGTCGCCCGGCCCGTGTCATCCAGCGCCCCCAGCCGCCGGAGCAAATCCCGCGCCTGCGACAACGCCGGCGCCGGCGGCGCATCCAGCCACGCCAGCTTCCCCGGGTCCTGCGCCCCCCATTGCGCCAGTTCCAGCGCCAGCGGCGCCAGGTCCGCCGCCAGAATCTCCGGCTCCGCCCGCTCCGGCAGCAGCCCGTGCTCCCCCTCCGACCACAACCGCCAGCACACCCCTGGCTCCACCCGCCCCGCCCGGCCCCGCCGCTGATCCGCCGACGCCCGCGACACCGGCAGCGTCTCTAGCCGCGTCATCCCCGACCGCGGATCAAACCGCGGCGCCCGGCTCAACCCGCTGTCAATCACCACCCGCACCCCC
>CAYYEE010000328.1:0-5521 GCA_964470775.1 uncultured Planctomycetota bacterium
GTGTCCTATGAGGAACTGAAGAAGATGGTGGCGCGCGGGCTGGCGGTGTCCAAGGTGGTGGGCGGGCCGCTGCCCATGGATTTCCAGCTCGGGCGCGCGCTGCTGGAGCCGCTGGACGAGGCCGTGGCGGCGTTCGGGTCGCCGTTCCGCTGCGTGGAGTGCGGCGTGGCGCTGGGGGAAGAGGTGGTGAATCAGGTGCGCGACGCGGCGGTTTACAATCACGTCAAGGTGGAGACGCGCTGCCAGGCTTGCCGCGACGCGGCGGCCAAGGGCAAGTAGCGCAAGACGGGGTATGCGGCGCCCCCGGCCTTTTCGGGCCGGGGGCGCTGGTGTTTAGCCGCCTGTTGAAAATGTCGCGTCTGTTCCGGGGACACGTTGCGATCCCGCCGTTGGCGGGCTGAGGCGCCATGTCCCCGCCGACGCGGTGTGGGCCGTTAGGGCGGAGGGGCCGGGCGGGCCGGAGACTCTGGACAGGTCTGACGATCCGGACGGGACGTTCAGGGGAGGGGGCCGTCGCGCCACAGGCCTTTTTTGGCTTTGCGGGCGGCGGCTTGGAGGCCGCGGAATTCGGGGGCGAGGCCGAAGGGGAAGGCGGAGACGCGGGCGTAGCCTTCCTGGACCATGAGGCGGTTGAGCATGACGCGGGGTTCGTGGGGCGGGGCGCCGGGGGCCAGGAAGACGTAGGCGAGGCAGCGGCCGTGCTTGTCGCGGTGGCCGCGGTTGTTGTTGGCCGGGTCGAACTCGACGAACGCCACCTTGTCTCTGCATTGGGCGGAGGCGAAGTCGGAGGCGCGGCGGCCCAAGGCTTTGATGGCGTCGCGGGTCATTTCCGAACGGGCGGCGTCGCGGTCGAGCTTGTCGCTGTCCCACTTTTCGGGCGTGTCGATGCCGATGAGGCGGATCGTGGCGCCGCCTTCGAGGGCCAGGGTGTCGCCGTCCACGACGCGGACGATGCGATAGGGCTTGTCTGGTTGGATGGGGGCGCGGAGGACGAGGGGGCCGCCGAACTTGGCGGCCAGCCACGAGAGCAGCGCCAGCGCAGCGAGGGTTAGGACGCGGCGCGTGGCGCGCTGAAAGCGGGTGTTTCGACGGGGCAAGGGGTCTCCTGTTCACGGCCGGCGTCTGTTGTTCAGGAACGGGCCAGGGCCAGGTATTCGTCCTTGAGTCTGGCGATGGAGGCGTCGAGGGTGAGGCGGCGGCGTTCGATGAGTTCGCGGCCGGCCTGGCCCAGCGCGGCGCGCAAGGCGGGGTCGGCGGCGAGTTCGGTGATGGCGGCGGCCAGGGCGCAGGGGTCGTTCACGGACGTGAGCCGGCCGGCGGTGGAGTCGAGGATTTCGGGGATGTCGCCGGCGCGCGAGGCGATGACGGGCCGGCGCAGCCACATGGCTTCGAGCAGGATCTTGGGGACGCTTTCCCATCGCGAGGGGATGACGATGATGTCGGAGGCTTGGATGACGTCGGCGAGGTCGGAGCGGAAGCCGGCGAACACGGGGCGGGCGGCCGGGGGCAGGCCGGCGGCCATGTCTTCGAGCCGGGCCTGGTCGGGTCCGCCGCCCACGAGCAAGAAGCGGACCGGCGTCGTGACGTGGCGCGCGGCGGCGAGGAACACGTCCTGGCCTTTTTTTCTGGCGTCGAGGCGGGCGATGACCGCGGCCACGACCTCGCCGGCGCCGATGCCGAGTTCGGCGCGGACTTCCTGGGCGCTGCGTTTGGGCGTCAGCTCGGCCGTGTCCACGCCATCGTAGAGGACGAGCATCTTGGCGCTGGACATGCCTTGGCGCTCGACAGCGAGTCTGGCCGCGCCCTGGCCGTCGGCGATGATGCGGGCGGCGGCGGCGGAGCAGAGGCGGTCGAGCCAGCGATAGAGGCAGCCTTTTTTCCACACGTCCCAGTCCTGGACGGCGAAGACCATGCGCCGCGCGCCAGCGAGCCAGCCGAGCAGGATGACGTAGTAGGTCATGGGGAAGCCGAAGACGTGGATGATGTCGCGGCGGCGCTGGCGCAGCAGACGCCAAAGGCGGAACTGGTAGGGCAGGTTGTGGAGGAAGACGCGGGCAAGGAAGGGCTGGCCCGTGGACAGGCGCTTGAGGCCGCGGCAGGGCACGCCGGCGGCTTCGAGCCCGGCCTGGAGAGGCTGGCCTTCGTAGTTGCACCACACCTCGACCGGCCATCCGCCGGCCTTGAGCGCGCGGGCGGCGTGGAGGATGTTGCGTTCCGTGCCGCCGATGTTGAGGCTGCCGGCAAAGAGGCAGACACGGGGCGCTGTCATGGTTTGACGAGCCTCCACAGCCGCCGTGCGACGGCGAGGGCCAGGTCGCGGGCGAGGCGGCAGACGTGCGAGGGCAGGCGCGCGGGGATGTAGCGGGCCACGGTGAAAATGGACGTAAAGTACTTTTCCACGCGGCTGCGCTGCTGGGTGAGGGGGTTGCAGACCTTGCCGTAGAAGGCGTACTGGGGGAAGGAGTAGCAGGCGAAGGCGCGGTAGAACGCGCGGTAGCGCTCGGCGCGGGTGAAGTCGGGGGTGTCGAACACGGCGCGGCGGAAGGTGAGCGAGCGCAGGTCGAGGGGGTCTTCGATGAGGCGGCCGTGGGTCTGGACCCAGTCGTAGAACTGGGTGCCGGGGAAGGGCGTGGCCAGGTACCATTCGCCGTGGATGCCGAGTTTGGCGAAGGCGTCCATGGCCTTTTGGGTGGAGGCGTAGGTCGCGCCGGGCAGGCCGATGACCAGGGATGCGCGCACGGGCACGCCGGCCTCTTTGAGCAGGCGGATGGCCTCGATGATCTGATCGTACTTTTCGCCTTTGCCCACGGCGTGGAAGGTGTCGGGGTTGGGGTCCTCGAAGCCGATGCTGGCGCCGGCGCAGCCGCTTTCCTTGAGCAGGCGCGCGAAGCCGGGCGTGACGCTGTCGGCGCGGATGCCGTCGGGCAGGTAGTACTTGACGCCGGGGCATTCCTTGATGAGGAGGTGGCAGATTTCTTCGGCGCGGGGGCGGATGAGGCTGAAGTGGTCGTCCCAGATGTAGACCGCGCTGGAGCGGTACTTGGCCAGGCCGTGGCGGATTTCGTCCACGACGTTGCGCGGGGAGCGGGGGCGGAAGGAGCGGCGGCTGAGGACTTTGTTGAGGCAGAAGACGCAGTCGAAGGGGCAGCCGCGGCTGGTCATGATGGGGTATTCGGCCATGACGCCGCCTTGGGCCGCGACGCTGTCGAAGAGGTCGAAGGCGGGGAAGGGGAGGGTGTCGAGGTCGTGGATGAACTCGCGGGGTTCATGGAGGACGGGCTGGGCGTTGTCGAAGTGGACCAGGCCGGGGATGGCGTCGAAGCCCCGGCCTCCGGCGAGGCGGGCGGCCACGTCGCGCAGGGTTTGCTCGCCTTCGCCATAGGCGCAGAGGTCGGCCAGGCCGGCGAAGCGGCGCGCCGCGGTCTCGGGCGCGATGCTGATGCCCACGCCGCCGGCGACGCGGAGGCAGGCGGCGCCGAGGGTTTGCTTGCAGGCGGCGAGGACGCGCGCCGCGTGGGCGTAGACCTCGTTGCAGGCGGGGAAGACGCTGACGGCAAGGAGTTGGGGCCGCCACTCCAGAGCGGCGGCGAGGCGGCGCATGGGGCGGCCGGGGACGCGGAGGCTGTTGAGGTCCAGGACGCGGACCTCGTGGCCGTCGGCGCGCAGGACGGCGGCGATGGAGGCGAGGCCGAGGTTGATCTCGTTGGGCGAGACGCTGGGGCAATCGGCGAGCAGGATGCGGAGGCCAGAGGTCACGCGGCGCCCTCCTTGGGGGCTGGCGGCAGGGGCTGGGCGCTGTGGCGCTCGCGCCAGCGGCGCAAGGCGCGCACCCAGGGCACGGGCAGGAACGTGCGGACCCAGTAGCTGAGCGCCTCGCGGTTGGGCCGGCAACGCAGGGAGCGGAAGAACTCGGCGCGGGCGGGTGCCATGTCGAAGCGGCGGTAGTGTTCGAGGCCGAAGCGGACGTGGGCCTTGGAGAGCGCGAGCGGGGCCAGGGCGGTGTAGAGGTCGGGCCGGCGGGCCAGGGCTTTGTGGATGACCATGAGGTTGTAGCGGGCGTAGAGGTCGCTGCGGCGCACGGAGATGTTGGCGCTGTGGATGCAGCGGGTGGTGAGCGGTTCGTTGACAAAGGCGTAGGGGAAGGCTTCGGCCAGGCGGACCATGATGTCCCAGTCCTGCGCGCGGAGCAGCTCTTCGTCAAAGAGGCCGACCTTGTCCATGCACTCGCGGCGGACGACGAGGGTGGAGGTGGACATGCGGCATTCCACGAAGAGGTCGGGCGCGATCCAGCCTTCCTTGTCATAGACGGCCAGCTCGAACTGCTGGCGCTTGACCAGGTCGTGGACCGTGACGCGGGTGTAGACCACGCCGGCGCCGGGTTTTTCGGCGAGGCGGTTGACGCACTTTTCGACTTTGTTGGGCCGCCACAGGTCGTCGGAGTCGAGGAAGGCGAGCACGGCGCCGCGGCTGGCGCGGATGGCGGCGTTTCGGGCGAAGGGGATGCCCTGATGGGGGATGGAGACGAGGCGGATGGCGCCGCCGAACTGGCGGAGCATGTCGAGCGTGCCGTCGTCGGAGCCGTCGTCGGCCACGACGCACTCGATGGGGCGCCAGGTCTGGGCCAGGACGCTGCGCACGGCCTCGCAGGCGAGGGCGCCGTTGTTGTAGGCGGGCAGGATGGCGGAGACGAGCGGCCGGTCAGCCATGAGCAGGCGCCACTCCCTTCGGGCTTGGACAAGCGGGGCGCAAGACATTATAAGAAATGGATGGGGTTTTGGCACGAAAGGAAGGCGCGATGGCGGAGGCGAAGCGGCCGGCCGCGGACTACCGCGTGTTCGAGACGGCGTGGGGGTGGTGCGCGGCGGCGCGGACGAACCTGGGGTATTGCGCGCTGGTGTTGCCCATGAAGAGCCGGGCGGAGGCGGAGGCGGCGATCCGCGCGCGCGCGCCGGGGGCGGTGAGCCTGCCCAGCGGCATGGGCGCTCTGGTGTCGGCGGTGACGCGGTACTTCGCGGGCGAGCGGGTGGAGTTTGAGGGGGACCTGGACTTCACGGCGGGGACGCCGTTTCAGCGCAGGGTGTGGCAGGCGGCGCTGAAGGCGGGCTATGGCCGGGTGATGACGTATGCGGGGGTGGCGCTGGAGATGGGGCGGCCCGGGGCGGACCGGGCGGTGGCCGGAGCGCTGGCGCGCAATCCGCTGCCGCTGATCGTGCCGTGTCACCGAATTGTGCGCAGCGACGGGCGGCTGGGAGGCTTCAGCGGGCCGGGGGGCGTGGCCATGAAGGAGGCGATGCTGCGGCTGGAGGGGGCGCGGCTGGTGATGGATGGGAAGACGCCGAGGGTGACGGCGTAGGGTAGTGTTTCAGAAATAGCTTTGCTATCTCTGAAACACTACATGACACAAACCCGGCGCAGCAGGGGGCGGAATCGAACGGATCCGCCGGATGGGGCAGATTATTCGTGGCGGAGGGTGCAGATACTCAGAGTAGGTAGTTTGCGGTCAAGCAGCGCGGGGGACGGC
>CAYYEE010000329.1:0-5510 GCA_964470775.1 uncultured Planctomycetota bacterium
ATTGGAAGAGGGGCGGGGAAGGCGCGTCGGAACCGAGCAGAACCTCCACGGAGGCGGGGGCGGCAGGGGGGAGGGCGATGGGGCAGGCGTTGCACTGGCGGGCGGTGACCGTCACTTTTTCTGTGGTGAAGGTAGATTCCTTCTGGCCGCGCGTTGAGATCGAGAGGGGGAGGGCGCGCTCCTCGGCGGAGGGGTTGGCGACGTAGAGAGTGGCCGCGGAGCCTCGCGGCGCGCCAAGCCAGGCAAACGGCGCGGTCGTTTCAAGGGCAAGCACGCCAAAGCCATCCGGTCGCAAGGCGCCAGATCTGGCGGACCAGAATCCGGCCTGGCGCGATTCGGCCGGGTAACGGACCAGGTTGAAACCAAGCGCGCCGCTGTTCCGGACGGGGCGCGTGAGGAGGGCAGCGAGGGGTATGGCGGCTTCCACGGTCCAGGCATCGTCGCCGGTGACGCTGGCTGCCTGCCAGGCCGAGGCGTAGCTGAAGGACTCGGAGCGGCTGCCGTCGGGACGGACTTCGACGCGGGAGTCGGCTGTCTGGCCTCGGGCGTTGACGGTGAACATGAGGAAGGACTGGCCATCCTGTTCCACGTCGAAGCAGAAGGCGAGGCGGCTGCCCTGTAGCGCGGCGGCTTCGCCCGCGGTTGTTGGGGCGTCGGGCTGAGGCTCGGGGTTTTTGCAGCGGACGCCTAGGTAGAGGTTGGCGCTGTCGCGGAGAAGGCGGCACTCGACGGCCAAGAGAGGCATGGGGCGGCCATCGCGCGAGTGGAGGGAGGTGATGACGTCCTCCTTGGCCGCGGAGCTCCAGGCGGTTTCGCTCAAAGCGGCGTCGACGGTGATCTTGTCTTCGGTGAACGTGGCGAGGATGATCGGCGGCGTCCAATCCGGTTCGCAGGCGCGCAGAGAGCCGCGGGCGATGGCCGGCGGGATGGCGGCGTGGGCAGAGGCCAGGAGCAGGCAGGTTAGCGTGATGGCGAGGGTTCGCATGTATTGAGGGTCCTTGGGGCCGCGTGCGGCCAAGGGGGGGATGGAGATGAAAATGGCCAAACGGAGGAAGAGCGCACGGAAACGCCCCGGCGTGAGAACCGCCGGGGCGTCAGGATGCGGGGGCGAGATTACTTCTGCGCGGGCTTGAGCAGAGGGTTGGTGGCGATGGCGTCGTCGACCAGTTTCTGGGCGGCGCGGATGGCCTTTTCGCGTTCCGCTTCCGTCAGTTCCCTGGTGCGTTTGAGGTCCTGGATCATGTTATCCTTGGCCTTTTGGAGCACGTTCTGCTCGGCGAACTTGCCCATGTCCACGCGGTAGAGGACTTTGACGACATAGCGCTTGACAAGGCCTTGGGTGACGGTGTAGGGCCAACTGTCGTAGGCGTCAAGGTTGACCTTGTTCTTGAACATCTCGTCCTGCAAAGACTTGCGGTAGATGGCGTTGACGAGGTGTCCTGTTTGGGCGGTAGACCAGACTTCGCCGGTGCGGGCGTTGCTCTCGAAGTCCATGCCCAGGAGGCGCATGAAGTGGAAGATGGCATCCTGGCTGGCGGACTGCCGTGCCAGGGCATCCTGGCTTTCGTTTTCGACGGGCTGGGAGGTGCCGACGACCCATTCATAGCGGCTGGCGGCGGCGTCGCCCTTGCTGGCGTGTTTTTCACGCCACTCTTCCTTCCAGGGGCCGATGCTGTCCACCCACATGGGTTTGGCGTTTGGAGACGTGATGGCTGGGGCGGCGGGTGGCTGGGGCAGGGTGGCCACCGGCCCGCCAACGGAACCTGTCGAGGACGTGCTTGTTGCGGCGGTTGTGGCGGGGGTCTTTTGTGGCGTCTGTTTGCAGGCGGCCAGGGCCGACAGGGCAACGACGCAGGTTAGGACTACCAGTCTTCTTGCCATCGGTCGTCTCCTAAAGAGGTTCCCTCACGGCGGATAGCAGCTTTGACTAGTATAGCACAGGCAAGCCGCCGCGCAACGGGACAAGCGGCCAGCAAACTAGAGCCCTCGAGGGACTTGCCTGGCTAGGAGGGGGGGCCAGCGTCCCGCGAGGGCTTGGGATCATTCAGGAGTTGTGGGTGTGAGGATGTGGCTGGAAGTCTAGAGAGGCGGAGTTGACGCAATAGCGCAGGCCGGTCGGTTTGGGACCATCGGCGAAGACGTGGCCGAGATGGGCATCGCAACGGCGGCAACGGACCTCGGTGCGGGTCATGAACGGTTGGCGGTCGAGCTCGAACTTGAGGACATCATCGCATATGGGCGCCCAAAAACTGGGCCAGCCGGCGCCGGAGTCATATTTCGTTTTCGAGGAAAAAAGTTCTGCGCCGCAGCAGACGCATCTGTAGACGCCATGCGCTTTGTGGCGCCAGTACCTTCCGGTGAACGGTTTTTCCGTGGAGCCTTGGCGGGCCACGCGATACTGGATGGCGGTCAGGCGGCGGCGCCATTCGTCGCGCGTTTTGAAGATGCTTTCGACCATGGCGTCCTCCTTTCCGTCCTGCGCGCAGGTTGGCCCTGGGCGGCTCTCCTTATAAGACAATACGGAGGCGGGGGCGGGGCGTTTGACTTAGAAGGGCGTGGGGGAAATCAGGGTGGGGATAGGCGGTCTAGCGGGCTTGCCCCCAGGGCGCGTTTAAGGCTTCCTCGCGAGTGGGGAAGATGTCGAGGATGCGGTGGACATTGGCGATGCGCAACATGGACTGCACCGCGTTGGCCACGCTGAAGAAGCGGATGCCGCCGGCTGGGTTGGTGGTTCGCTGAAGAGCCAGAAGCGTGCCCAAGCCGGAGCTGTCCACAAAGCGGATTTGGCTCATGTCGAAAGCGACGCGCGGGTTGGCCTCGACGATGGGTTTGGCAAGGCGGAGAAACTCCTTGGCGCAGGCGGCGTCGAGGTTGATGAGCATGGGTTTGACGACGGTCACGTCGCCAGCGGTCTCTGTCACGAACTGCATGATTCAGGTGTCCTTGTTGCGCGGCGCCTGGGTGATTCGCGCATCTGAGTTGGGTTATGTTGCCGGGCCGGGGGCGGAATGTCAACGTTGTGGGGTGGGGGCGGCCGCGCGAGCGTGGTCGGCGAGCTGCTGCGCCTTGAGGCAGAGTTCCGCGGCCAGGAAGGCGTGGGCCTGGGTCATGGCGTGCTCGGTGTGGTTGATGCAGTCGAGAATGAGCTGGCCGAAGAAGGGGAAACCGACCTTGCCGCGGACCGAGAAGCGCTGCTCGCGCTCGTGGTTGACCAGGTAGACCTGGCCGCCTTCTTCTTCGCGTCCAACCTCGACATACTTGCGGACCTCGATGTAGCCATCGGTTCCGAGAATGAAGAGGCGGCCGTCGCCCCAGGAGCGGAGGCCGTCGGGGTTGAGCCAGTCGACACGGAAGTACTGGCTGGCGCCGTTGCTGCACACGAGGGTAGCGTCGCCGAAGTCCTCGAACTCCGGGTGCTCGGGTGTGTTGCAGTTGGCCACGCGGGCGCAGAGCACGGAGCCGTCGGTGGCGCCGGCGTAGTAGAGGAACTGCTCGATCTGGTGGCTGCCGATGTCGCAGAGGATGCCGCCTGTGCGCGCCTTCTGGAAGAACCACGGCGGTCGCGAGGGGGCGTTGAGGCGGTGGGGGGCAAGGTTGAGGACCTGAACCACGCGGCCGATAGCGCCTTGTTTGACGAGATAGCCGGCGTAGATGGCGCTTTCGACGTGGAGGCGTTCACTGTAATACACGGCGTACTTGCGGCGGGTGGTCTGTACGGCCTGGCGGGCCTGGGAGAGCTGGCCGAGGGTGGTGAAGGGGGCTTTGTCGGTGAAGTAGTGCTTGCCGTGGTTCATGACGCGCAGGCCGAGGGCGCAGCGGTCGCTGGGGATGGCGGCGGCGGCCACAAGGCGGACAGCGGGGTCCTGGAGGACCTCGTCTTCGCCGCGGGCGACGCGGACGCCGGGGAATTTGGCCGTGAAGCGCTCCACCTTGGCTGGGTCGGGGTCATAGACCCACTTGAGCTCGGCGCCGGCTTCGGTGAGGCCGTTGCACATGCCGTAGATGTGGCCGTGTTCGAGGGCCATGGCGGCGAAGACAAACTCGCCGGGGCCGACGACGTTCTTGCGGGGGCCTTGGGGGGAGTAGTTCATTCCGTCAGAGATCTGCATGGGCGGCTCCGTTTGAGAGAGACAACAAGTGATTAGTTGCGGAAATTGGCGCGCCCATTTCCGGAACTAATCGCGGGCAACCGGCAACACTGACTTGCATGAGGCTGTCAGGCTGTGTCAGAAGCGTTTGTATGCGGAAATGCGCGGGTATTTGCGCAAGCAAGCGCTGAGACAAAAAGGCCAGGCCACGCGACGCGAGGCGTGGACGGCGTGTCACTGGCTGGCGGCGATGTCGCCGACGCCGTCGAGGATATAGTCGGGGCGATAGGCGAAACGGGTAAGGTCTTCGCGTGTGGTGACGCCGCTGAGGACAAGGACGGTGGTGATTTCGGATTCGACGCCGGCGATAATGTCGGTGTCCATGCGGTCGCCGATGATGGCGGTGTCTTCGCGCTGTGTTCCGAGGCGTTTGAGGGCGTGGCGCATCATCAGGGGATTGGGCTTGCCGACATAGAAGGCGTGGGCGCCGGTGGAGAGCTCGATGGGGGCCATGAGGGCGCCGGTGGCGGGGACGATGCCGCTGGCGTCGGGGCCGGTGAGGTCAGGGTTGGCGCCGATGAGGCGCGCGCCGGCGCGGACCAGGTTGATGGCGCGGGTGAGGCGCTGGAAATTGTAGGTGTCGGTCTCGCCGACGACGACGTAGTCGGGCGCGGCGTCGGTGATGGTGAAGCCGGCGTCCTGCAGGGCCTGGACCAGGCCGCGACCGCCGATGACGTAGGCGCTGCCGCCGGGCTTCTGGCGCGAGAGGAAGTCGGCGGTAGCCAGGGCGCTGGTGTAGAAGTGGCGCTCGGCCACGTCCATGCCCATGCGCTCGAGCTTCTGGCGGAGTTCGGCGGGGGTGCGGACGCTGTTGTTGGTGAGGAAGAGGAAAGCCTTGTTCTCGCGCTTGAGCCATTCGACGAACTCGCGCGCGCCGGGCAGGAGGCGTTCGCCGTGGTAGATGACGCCGTCCATATCGATGACAAACGCGCGCTTGGCGCGGAGATTGCGCATGGTTCGCCTCGGAGTCATTTCTTGAGTGAGTTGCCGGCGGAGAAGGCCTGGCCCGCCCTGTCGCCGGCCTTGTAGTAGGCGGATTCGCCGGGCATGAAGAAGAAGGGGGCGAGTCTTTCCATCGTGGGCTGATCGTTGGGGCCGAGGATAGCTGGGTCGGCCTTCACGTCCATGATCTCGCCGATGAACATGGTGTGCAGGCCAAGGTCCACGGACTGGACGAGCTTGCATTCGAGGACCAGGGGGAATTCCTTCACATAGGGCGCGTCCACGAGGACGCTCTTGACGGGCGTGAGGCCGGTGGCGGCGAACTTGTCGGTGTCGCGCCCTGAGACGATGCCGAAGAAGTCGGTCTGCTGGAGCAGGGCTGTGGAGGGGACGTTGACGGTGTAGGCCTTGCGCTCCATG
>CAYYEE010000330.1:0-5495 GCA_964470775.1 uncultured Planctomycetota bacterium
CGGCCAGGGCGCCGGGCCAGTCGAGGGGCGGGGCGGCGGCGGCGGGTGTGTCGCGGGGGCAGCAGCGTGCGGTGAGGGCCACGCCCGCGAGGGCGAGGGGGGCGTTGACGCCGAAGATCCAGCGCCAGCCCAGGCGCTGGGTGATGAAGCCGCCGATGCTGGGGCCAAAGGCGATGCCGGCCATGGCGGCGGCGCCCATGATGCCCAGGACGCGGCCGCGGCGCTCTTCGGGCGTCCACCGGGCCACGGCGGCCGGGCCCAGGACGTAAAGCAGCGCGCCGCCCGCGCCCTGGCCCGCGCGCATGGCGATGAGCATGCCGATGCCGGGGCTGAAGGCGCAAAGGACGGAGAAGGCGCCGAAGAGCCCGTAGCCCAGGCTGAGGAGGCGGCGGATGCCCCAGCGGTCGGCCAGGCGGCCGGCCACGGGCCCCAGGCACGACAAGGCGAGGATGTAGGCCATGACGGCGCGGCTGGAGACGGAGAGGCTTTCGTTGAACTCGCGCGAGACGCTGGGCAGGGCGATGTTGAGGAGGGTGACGTCAGCGCAGAGGAGGAAGGCGGCGGCGTGCAAGGCCCAGAGGGCGCGGGGGGAGGCCGGCACTGGCTGCGCTGTGGTGGTCATGGGCTGGCGCTGGAACGGCGCGTGAGGCAGGGCCGGAGGGACGCAAGGGACGGAAGGAACGGAAAAACGGCGACGGCTTGGGCAGATGATAGCGCGGCCGGGGCGGGGTGTCCAGGGGTCATGTTACCGTCATGTTCCCGTCCGCTCCCCGGCTTTCTCCATGGAGGCCTGGGCCATGCGCTCGACGAGCTGTTCGAGGCTCTTGAGCAGGCGCCGCTGGCTTTCGACCCACAGGCAGGGCCGGGCGGCGAGGCTGTCGGCCAGGGCGCGGAACGAGTCGGCCAGGCGGTCCAGGGCTTCGGCGGCGCGGGTCTTGTTGCGCCAATCGAAGTAGAGGAACAGGGCCGCGAGCAGGACCAGGGGGCCGGCGTTGCTGACAATGCGCATCACGAAATCGTCCATGGGGGTCTCCAAAGAGGAAACGGGCAGATGGAACCACGAAGGACACGGAGAGCACGAAGAACGGCGGGAAGGGATGAGGGCGAACGGCGGCGGCAGGGAAACCACGAAGGACACGAAGGGCACGAAGAACGACGGGAAGGGGAAACGGCGAACGGCGGCGGCAGGGAAACCACGAAGGACACGAAGGGCACGAAGAACGACGGGAAGGGGAAACGGCGAACGGCGATGGCAGGGAAACCACGAAGGACACGAAGGTCACGAAGAACGGCGGGAATGGGAAGCGGCGAACGGCGAGGGCAGGGAAACCACGAAGGACGCGAAGAGCACGAAGAACGACGGGAAGGGGAAGCGGCGAACGGCGATGGCAGGGAAACCACGAAGAACGCGAAGAGCGCGAAGAACGGCGGGAAGGGATGACGGCGAACGGCGACGGCCTCGGGCAGAGGACTGTCAGAGTCCTTTTGCCAGTTGCAGCAGGGCGGCGGCGGAGGCGGCCAGGCCGTGGCGCCAGGCCGTGCGCGCGGGCCAGGTGGCGATGCTCCGCAGGCGGCTGGCGGCGCCGGGGTCAAGGGCGGCGGTCTTGAGCGTGTCGCCGCCGTCCAGATCGCCCCACACGCGGCCGGCGGAGCGAAAGAGGCATACGCGCTTGTTGAGGATGAGGTCTTCGAGGAATAGCGCGTCGCGGGCCGCGCTTTCGTCGCCTTCGCAGAAGCGATGGGCCACGAGCTGGGCGAACGCGTTGTCGTCGGGCGCGCGGCCGAGGAATTGCTGCTGGCGGCGGAAGGCGCGGAGGTGGAAGAGGGGGTGGTCCCACACCGGCGGCTGGGCGGGCGGGGCGTCGACGAAGTAGCCGAAGTGGCGGCTTTCGTATTCGGGCAGGAACATGTTGCGGACCTGGGGGTCCACGAACACGGCGCCCAGGCATCCGGCCGCGCGGGTGGCGGCGATTTCGTCCGGGTCGCCGGGGAAGGTGAGGACGTTTGCGCCCAGCGAGGCGATCTCGGCCGGGGCCATCCACTCATGCCGGGCGCCTTGGCGGTCTTTGTAGCCCTGCTTCATGCGCACCAGCCACCAGATGAGGCGCGGGTCTTTCATCGCGCGCACGGCGTCGTAGAGGTCCGACTCGGGCGGTTCGCCGTGGGTGCGTTCATAGCCTAGGTTCCAGATGATCCTGGCGTTGGGGTTGATTCGCCAGATGCGCTGGGCCGCCTCTCGGAGGAACTCGGTCTCGATGCGCCAGAGTCCCTTGGCCTGGCAAGCGGCGCACTGGCAGTGGGTCTTTTCGCAGAAGACTTCGAGCGACATGCCGTCGGCCTGGGGGCAGGCGGCGTAGTGGGCGGCGACGTAATCGAGGCAGAGGTCTCTGGACTTGGTGGGGCACAGACCGCGGCGCGAACTGTCGCGGGGGTATTGGGCTTTGAGTTTGTCGGGCCAGGTGATCTCGATGTCGGGCCGCATGTTGAGCAGGCCGGGGCTCATGCCCAGCCAGCCGAACACGCCGGTCATAAGATAGACACTCATGCCGCGCTTGTGGAGCGCGTCCACGATGCCCGGGGTGTGGTCGCAACGCCAGGCTAGGGTTTTTTCGAAGCCGGGGACAGGCATGGCGCCGGCAACCCATAGCATGACCGTGTTGTAGCCGTAGGAGGCGAGGGTGTCGAAGTAGCCGGCCCAGTAGTCCTTAGGATAGTTGAAGCAGAAACCGAAGTCGAGGCAGTAACAGACCTGCCAGGACATGGGGGTGTTCTGTTGAAGAGGCTTCATAGTGTTGGTCTTTGGGATGGAAGGGGAGAAACGGGAGATATGGGACCTATGGGGCATGTGTCACCTATATTGTTATTTAACAGTGTTTTACGTGTTGTTGGCGTGGTCGTCTGGCTGCGCTTGTTGGCGACCAGACAAGAAAAAACCTTGACAAGACCTTTATACAGAGCTACACTGATATTGTCAATATCAGTTTCGGTATCGCTGTGCTACGCGTTGAGGGCGCCGAAGATGCCGCTGGCAGAGATCGAGAACCTGACTGGCTTGGACAAGGCAGCGCACGAGCGGCTGGCCGGTCAGATCTGGCGCGAGCTGTCCGAGCGCAACCCGGACGCGCACGAGCCGCTGCCGTCGTACCGGACGCTGAGTCGGCGCTACAACGCCAGCCTTTCCACGGTGCAGCGGGCCATGGAGATTCTCCAGGAACGCGGCGTCTTGCAGCGCATGGAAAGACGGGGCACATTCTACCAGCCGCCGGCGCGGGGCGAGACGCGGAGCCCTCTGCCCAAGACCGCGACGCCGGGCAAGCTGAAGTGCGTCAACGTGGTGTGGGCGGCGCCGTGCGGCATTCCGGCCTTTGACCACGCGCGCGAGAACTATCTGTCGGGCTACACCGAGGCGCTGGACCAGGTCCACGCCACCATGCGCTTCGTCATGCCGCGGCGGCAAGAGTCGGCGGAGCACTTGCTGTCGCCCAACGTGCCTTGGGAACAGCAGGCGTGTCTGTTCGTGTTCCGCGATTTTGATCTGCGGCTTGCGGAGTGGCTGAACCGGCACAACGTGCCCTACGTGATTCAGGACAGCCGGCCGTACTTCGGCCCGGGCCTGGACCACCATCACCGCATCTGCCCCAACAAGCCGGGCGGCATCGCCAAGGCGGTGCAGCACCTGCTGGCGCTGGGGCACACGCGGATCGGGTTCATGGGGCGGGTGGGGCGCGACCCGGGCAACAGCTATGTGGGGTTCACGGGGGCGCTGATCCAGGCCAACGTGGCGCCCAACGAGCGGTGGACGCTGGACCTGGCCACGGACCAGCCCGAGGTGGCGCGGCCGCCCATCCGGCGGTACCTGCGCCAGGCCGAATTGCCCACGGCGGTCGTGGCCCAGACCGACGCCACGGCCATCGGCGTGCTGCGCGCGGCCAGGGAGTTGGGCATCTGTGTCCCGCGCGATCTCAGCGTCATCGGTTACAACGACGAGGCCGAGGCCGAGTTGGCGGACCCGCCGCTGACCACGATGTCCAACCAGCGCGTGCTGCTGGGCCGGACCGGCGTGGAGATGGTCCTGGCCGCGGCCTCGGGCGCGTATGACGCGCCTCAGAGCCGCGTGCTGCAATGTCCGTTGGTCGAGCGCCAGAGCACGGCCCCTCCGGCCGCCCGGCGCGGACGAAAGGAGAGGTAACTTCGTGAGCGACTGGACAAGGATCGTTCGGAAGCAGGCGTTCACTCTCATTGAGTTGCTGGTCGTGGTGGCGATCATCGCCATCCTGGCCGCGATGTTGCTCCCCGCGTTGAGCGCCGCGCGGGAAAAAGCGCGCCGCGCTTCGTGCGTCACCAACCTCAGCCAGATCGGCCGCTCCATGGAAGCCTATCTGGGCGACTACGGCGGCCATTACCCCTCTTGGGCCGGCATGGGGTCGGCGGAGTGGTGCTCACCCACGCCCCACGCCACGGCGAAGACGCCTTCCGGCGTCCCCCTGTGTTCGTACAGCACGTTAGGGTCTCGCCACAGCAACGCCGCGGGCGTCACGTCGCGCAGCGCGCCATACTATCGCAGCGACTGGACCTATACGCAGACCTGGTACCAGGGCGGGCAAGGGCAGGCGGCGATCAACGCGGCCTTCGCCAGCCCGCCGGCCGTGTCCAACTGGCGCTGCATCGGCGCGGGCATCAAACGCCAGCTCCCCGGCGGCGCGTACACCGACTGGGCCGCGGGCAACCTGAACAACGCGCCCGTGGGCCTGGGCTATCTGCTGGCCGGCGGCTATCTGGCCGACGCCAGGACCTTCTATTGCCCCAGCGCCGACGGCATGAGGGCGGACGACCAGAACTACAACTCCGTCACTGGGCCTGGCGGCTACCGGATGAGCTCATGGCAGAAGGCGGGCGGCTTTGACCGCAACGTCATGCTCTACGGCGCTTGGGGCAGCGCGGACCTGCTGTTCCTGCGGTGGGATTCGGGGTTTTCCTCCTATACCGACCGGCCGAGCGGCAGCGCGCTCTGGTCGCACTACAACTACCGCAACGTGCCGCTGCAAACCTACTACCCCTTCTGCAAGGTCCAGGACCGCGGCGCGGACGCCAACGCCAAGATGTGGGTGACGGGCGCGCGGCCGCGGGTTCACGCCGAGCAGGGCGGCGCCTATTTCCGCTCGCAGAAGGCGCTGGGCAGCCGGGCGCTGGTGGTGGACACGTTCAGCAAGGGCGGCGACTATGACGCGCTGGGCCGCAAAGCCAGCACGATCGCCGCGAGTGGCGTCGCTTCGATCCAGGACAGCCGGATGTTGGCGGGCATGGGTCTCACGGCCCACCGCGAAGCCTACCACGTCCTCTACGGCGACGGCCACGTTGCCGTGTTCGGTGACCCGCAGCAGCGCATCGCCTGGCATCCCCAGGGTTGCGCCAGCTCGGGCACGAAGGCCAGCACGGGATCGGGCATCTACGGCACGCTGGCGCTGAACTACTACTACACCAACGAATGCCCCCTG
>CAYYEE010000331.1:0-5493 GCA_964470775.1 uncultured Planctomycetota bacterium
CGACCCGATGCACTCCACCCCCAGCCCCGCCACAGGCGCCCGGTCCTCGCCGGTCACCGCCGCCGCCGTCCGCATCTGCAATTCCGGATCGCGCCGGTCCTCGCCCCGGCTGAAACGCGACACGGCCTGGAACAGATAATACAAATTGCGGTCGTCAATGAAATCCCACCACCACTGCATCCCGCCCCCGCCGAACGGAACCATATACGCGCCCCAGAGACAAATGGGGATGTACGTCTCCGTGGTCTGCGCCGAACTGCCCTTGAAGTCGTCGCCGCACTCGGCCATGATCGCCGGCTTGCGGTACGCGCTCTTCATCTCGTAGACGCGCTTCAGGTCCTCGATGATCCCCCTCGAGTAGCGGTTCGTGCTGCTGTACGATATCTCCGGCATCTGCAGAATCGCCGGGTCGTGCTGCCAAACCGCGAAGTTCGTCGTCACAAGGTGTTTGCCCTGGTCGAACTGGCTCAGCGTGGCCGCGCACTCCTGATGCCACTTCTTGATATGGTCGCGCATCCCCTTGTAGTCGTCCACAAGGTCAATCTCGTTACTGATCTCCCACGCCATGATGTGCGTGGAGTACCCCCACCGCGCCGCCACGTAGCGCAGCATCTTGCGGTAGATCTCCTGACACTCCGCGCTGGTCCAGAACTGCGAGGGCTTGGCGATCGGCCCGCCGTTGTCCTTGTTGTAGGGGCTGTAGGGCCAGTCGCCCTCGAACGTGTGCGAGCGGTAGTGGCCGAACGTCGTGAGCGCCAGTTGCGCGTAGATGCCGCGCCGCGCGCACTCGTTCATCACATAGTCCAGCCGCCAGGCGTTGCGCAGGTTATAGCGGCCCAGGCCGCGGTAATCGGGCGAGTACCGGCGGCTCCACTCCAGCCCGAACGACCACGACGCCAGCCACACCCGCGCGTAGTTCTCCTCGCCCTGGGTCATGCCTGCCAGAAACCGGTCATACGCGAACGTGCCCTCATACCGCTGCACCGACACGCCCAGCGCCTCCGCGTTCTTCACGTTGTACGTCGCCGGGATGTTATGGCCGATGGGATAGAAGAACTCCCCATTGTCGAACTCGAAGCAGCGCCAGTCGCGCGGGCTGACGCGGACGTAGCCCGGGTTGTCCGAAGGCTCGCACTGCACCCACCGCCGCGCCTGCTCGCCAGCCTGGCGGAAAAAGGCGCGCTTGGTCTTGCCTCCATTCTCGCGGATCTCCACGAAGTAGCGATGGTTCCCCGTCTCCGCCGGCGCGTAGCGAATCTTCCACACCGGCCGGCCGGACGGAATCAGGCTCTCGACATTCGCCTCGATCTGGCGCTGGTAGTCCTGGTAGAAGAAGCCAGGCGCCTCGTGCACCATGCCGCTGGGCGACACAAACACCCCCCGCACATCCACCTCGGCCGGGTCGAACGGGTTGTCGTAGGTGCGGTTGATCTCGAACGTGATCTCGAAGAGCCCATGCAGCGGCGTAACGCTGCCGTTGGTGGAGTAGTTCAACAGCGCCAGAGGCGGCGGCGCCTTGCGAGGGGCCAAAGCCAGACGCGCGTTGTCCACATACACCGGCCCGCGCAGCGGGCCGTCGCGGAACACCTTGATCCCCACTTCCCTCAGGTTCTGAATCGCGTATCCGCACCAAGGCAGACCGTGCCCCCGCGTCTCCCAGTCAATGCTCTCAGGCGACGCGTCCACCGTCACGGTCACCCACCGGCCCGGCGCCACAGAGAAGCACTTGCTTGTCTGGAACCAAAGGTCATCCTCGTCCCGCACGAAGAGAAGAACCTGCGCCGGTCCAGCCTCCGGCGTCGCAAAGACATCGAAGGACAGATCGCCGGCCCGGCGCCAATCCATGGCACGCCGCAACTGCAAGCAAACGCTGTCCTGGTTCTCGCCCGCCGGCCGCAACGCCATGGCGCGGCCCGGCCGACCCACGGCCTGGGCAATCTCCGCCACCGTCTTGGGCGCCCCGGCCCAGCCCTCGGCGCCGGTCTCGAAATCGAACGAAAACCCCTGCGCCAGACACGGCAGCGCCCACGCCGCCGCCAGCAGCCCCGCCCATAGAACACGCGCCGCGCCGATCATGGCCTGGCCTGTCACTTGCCCGCGGCCGCCCCGGCCGCGCCCTTCTTCAGTCTCTCCACCTCCGCCTTCAGCGCCTCCACCTGCTTGCGGAGTTCCTCCGCCGTCTTGGCGCCGGCCGCCGCCTGGTCCTGGGCCGCCTTCTTCTCCGCGGCCACCGCCGCCGCCTGCTGACGGGCCGCGGCCACGTCAGCCTCCAACGCCTTCACGCGGTCGCGCAGCCCAGCCGTCTCCTGCGTCATCTTCTCCACCGTGGACTGCAGCGTCAGCTCGCGCGTCCGCGACGCATCCTTCTCCGCCGCGACCGACGCCTGGCGCTTCGTCAAGTCGCTCAGACGCTCCTGCGCCGCGGCCAAGTCCTCGTTCGCTTTCTTCAGCTTCGCCTCCAGACCGGCTTTGGCCTTGCGCTCCGCCTCCAGCTCCGCGGCCAGCGCATTGTTCTTCTGGCTGGACGCCGCCAGCGCCTCCGCGTTCTTCTTCATCTTCTCCCGCATCGCCGCCAGCGTGTCCTTCGCCTCCTTGGCGCCGGCCTCGGCCGCGGCCTTGGCCTTGCGCTCCGCCTCCAGCTCTTTTACCCGCGCCGCCAGCGCCGCCGCCGTCTCCCCAGCCTGTTTCTCCGCCGCGGCCAGCTTCTCCTTGGCCGCCGCCGCCGCGCGCGCCGCCTCCGCCGCCTTCTGGTCACGCGCCACCAGCTCCTTGCGCAGCGGGTCCCCGGCCTGGCGCTCGATCTCCAGCTCCTTGGCAAGCGAGCCGCGCGCCTCGTCCGCGGCCTTCAACCTCGACTCCAATTCCTCGATCCGCTGAGCCTGGCTGTCCCGCTCCGCCAGCAGGTCCCGCTGCGCGAGCTGCAGCGCCCTCGTCTGCTCCAAGGCCCCCTGCAGCGTCCTCAGCGCCGAGCGCTGGCCGTGCGCATGCAGCCCCAGCGCCACAGCCGCCACTCCCGCGCAGATCGCGAACACCCCCTGCCACATCATCAACGTTGACCTTCCGCGGCCTTGTCTGTCTGGCGCCATGCGTTTCCCGGCCTCCAACCTCCGCCTGCGTTCTATCGCGGCCAGCCTATTCCAGCGCCACCCGCAACAACACGTCGGCAATCCGCCGTTGCCCTTCCGCGTTGGGGTAAAGGTACAGCACGTCCGGCTCTTGCGGGTCCTGGAACAGCTTGCGCCACCCTTCCTCGCCCAGACGGGCAAAAGAGCTGTACACGTCCGCCACTTTCAGCCCCCGTCTCAGGCCCGCGCGCATCGTGCGCTCCGCGTATTGCTTGCTCAGATCGGGGTTGATGATCAACGGCGGCGGCGTCACCAGGATCACGTCCGCCCGGGTCGCGCCGCGCAGCCGGTCCGCCAGCGCGTACAGGCACACCTCAAACTGATCCGCGGGCACGCCGTTCGTCAGGTCTCTCATGCTCGCCGCCACGATCACCACGTCCGGCTTCTCCCGAACCGCCAGCGCCGGCAACTGTCCCAGCGCCCGCAGAGGGTCGTGATGCGACACAAACTCTCCGCCGATCCGCCGCACGGTGACCTTGGCGCCAGAATATCGCCGCTCCAACTGGCGCGCCAAAAGAGCGTAGTACGTCGCGGGCGACTCCGCCCCTCCGCTGGGCGCCATCGAATCGTCAATCACACAGATCTTGACTTCTTTGCCCGCGCGCAGCAGCTTGGCCGCGCCCGCGGCAGGCGGCGCCTGAACCTCCCGGCTCAAGCGCAGCACCACCAACCGTCCCGCCTCGTCCACCAGGCCCCCGTTCACTTCGCGCAGTTCCGACGCCACCGACTCCGGCGCCGCCACCACCACGTCCTCGCGCGCCAGCGTCAGGCCGCAGAACTCCAGTGACAGCCGCGCCGAACCCGCCAGCGTCCGCTCCTCCGTCTGCCACGTGTTCGGCCTCAGCGTCACCGGCTTGCGCGTCCGGCTGGTCACCCTCCCCTGGTCCAGAGTCTCCGTCACCAGAGAGCATTGCCACGGCTCTGAACCTGTGCACATGTACCGAGTCGAAAGCCGGGCCGGCTCGTCGGGCTTCAACACAGGACGCTCGGCCCGGGTCTCCAGCAGGGCCTTCAAGCGCATGGGGTCCTTGGCCTCCACGGCCACCTCGCGCGTGCAGGCGTCGAAGTACCCCAGCGCGTCCACGCACCGGAGCGTCACCTTGCGCGCGCCCTCTTTCACGAACAGGCGCTTCGGGTTCTCCTCGCGGCTGAAGGTCCCGTCGCCAAAGTCCCATTCCCAGACGACGGGCTTTTCGAACCGCCACGATGCCCGCTGCTTGAACTCCACGGTCACGAACGCGCTGTCCAATCCGGCGAACTGCGCCGCGTCCACAATCTCATGTGTGAAGTAAGCGCTGACACCCTGATCGCGGCCTTGCCGCGCCAGCGTGGTCGTGCGCAACTCGCGGACAAACGCCTCCTCTGGAATCGGGCGAATCTGTTTGCTCCACGGCGGCCGCCAGCCGGCCCGCGCAAGCTGGTCGCCTGTCAATTCCACATGGTAGTACTCGATGGTGTGGATGCCCTTGGTGAGACGCATGACGCCGCCGCGGCCCCGGCTGGGGTCAAAGTCATTCGTCGGCGTGCTGCCCCCCGCCACCTGCCCCGCCAGCCTGCCGTCCACCAGCAGAAAAGACGAATCGTCGCTGTTCGTCACGAACAGGTAGTTCCCGTCCTCGCGGCAAAACAGCTTGCCCGAGTAATAGCTGAGATAGTAATCCTGGTCGTCGGGCGTGGCCCCGAACGGGTTGGTCACGTCGTCAATCGCCCGGCGCGGGCCTTCGCCGAACTTCTTCTGGCTCGCTTTGATGAGCTGCTTCACGTGGTCCACGCTCCGCCCCGGCTGCTTCTGCGTGTTCTGCCACGTCTCCAGCTTCAGACCGCCCACCTTGCGCTCCCATGCGTGCGACTCCAACGCCGCCTTGTCGTTGCCGTAGTAGACGTGATAGCGCAGACGCCGCGGGTCAGACACCAGGAACTCCAACGTCGCCACACCCCGGTCCACGCCCAGAACCTTGTAGGGCGCCGCCTGGCCCGACTCCGCCTCCGCGACGCGGATATCGCGGCCGTCCGGCTGGCACCTCCCCTCCGTGTCCACCGTGGCTAGCGCCGTGTTGATGGCGCCGCTCGAATCCGGCGACACGATCTCCACCACATGCCGCCACGGCCACGCCGGCAGGAACCACGCATCCGCCGCCGCTTCGCCCGCGGCCGCGGTCGCGGCCGTCAACATCATCACCGCCAACACCCGCACAAGCATTTCGGCGCTCACACACGGACCCAAGACAGCCCCAACCAGCCGGCGAGCCCCGGCCACGCCTTCCCCCTTTCTATTCCCACGCGAACCACCACAGGCTGACCATAGCAGCCCCCCCCCCCCCTTTCAACCCCGCACGCACGCAAGGCACTTGCGCTGCAGCTTTCTCGC
>CAYYEE010000332.1:0-5491 GCA_964470775.1 uncultured Planctomycetota bacterium
GGCGGCCCACTGATCCAGCTTGTCGCAGGCTTTGCTGATAGGCGCGTCGTCAAGCAGGCCGCACCGCTCCACCAGCTTGGGCATCGCCTCCAAGCCCTCATGCGCCGCGATGTACAACCGGCCAAGCTCTTCGCGCAGCGTCGCGTCCTTGGGCGCGGCCTCGGCCGCCCGGCGAGCCATGGGCAGCGCCGCCTTGGGCCCCAACTTGTCGCGCGCGGACGTGACCAGCGCCCACAGCAACACCGCCGCCATCCCCTCGTCCACCCGCCGCGCCAGGTACTCGCCCAGCGCCAACAATTCCTCAAAGCCTGGCCGCTCCTCCTCCAGGCGGGCCATCCACGCCGCCTCCAAGTCATCCAGCTTGCGCTCTTTCGCAAGGGCGTGCAGATCTTCCATCCAACCACTCCAAGGCCAAAAGAGGGCGCCCATCCAGACCGTCGCAGATAACGCATAATAGCAAATTCGCACGGGCGCGGCCAGTTGCGCGGGCGCCGCGCGTTGACGGGGAACCGATTCCGGCCTATCATTGTGAATCTCAGACTTCGGCCACGGCCGGCGCCAGCCACCCTAACCCGAGCGCGTTGGCCGCGCCAACGGCTGCGCGGCTGGCGATTTCGAAGGAGCTGCCGCACGGCCGGCAGTTCCTCTGGAGTGGAACGCGCATGCGCATCATCGTTTTCATCAAGCAGGTGCCAGAGACAAGCAACGTCAAGATGGACCCCGTGACCGGCGTCATGGTGCGCGACGGGGTCGAGAGCATCGTGAACCCGCTGGACTTGTACAGCGTGGAGACAGCCCTGCAGTTGCGCGACCGGCTGGGCGGCAAGGTCACGGCCGTGTCCATGGGTCCCAAGACCGCGATCAAGGCTATCAAGGAAGTGATCTCCATGGGGTGCGACGACGGCATCCTGATCTCGGACAAGGCCTTTGCCGGGTCGGACACGCACGCCACGTCCTACGCCCTGTCGCGCGCCCTGTCCAGGCTGGCGCCCTTTGACCTGGCGCTGACCGGCGTGCGCGCCACAGACGGCGACACAGGCCAGGTCGGACCGGGCATCGCCTCCTTCCTCGACTTGCCCTTTGCCACGGACGTCAGCGCCATCCTCAACGCCAGCGAAAAATCGCTGGAGGTCGAGCGCCTGACAGAATCGGGCTATGCCTCGTTGCGTATGCCGCTGCCTTGCCTCATATCCGTCGTCAAGGAGATCAGCAATCCCCGCCTGCCCACGCTGAAGGGAAAGCAGCGCGCGCGGCAGATGGACATCCCCGCTTGGACCGCGGCTGACCTGGAGGCGGACGAGAAGCTGCTGGGTCTCAATGGCTCGCCCACGCGCGTGGTCAAGATCGACAGGCCCAAGGTCACACGCTCGGGCGTCACGGTGTGGATCGAGAAGACGGGCGCCGAGGAAGCGGCGCGTCAACTGGCCGACTTTTTGGAAAAGCGAAACCTACTCTGATACGCCTTGCGCGGCGCACTGGAGCTGAAGAGATGAGCGGATCAGTCTGGACAGTGGCGGAGCAATATGACGGCCGGCTCCGCTCCATATCGTTCGAGCTGCTGGCGCGCGGCCGCTCGCTGGCTGACAAGCTGGCCACACGCCACCGCAAGCTGGACCTGCCCGGCGCCAGGCCCGAGCTTTGCGTGTTGGTCCTGGCGGAAAAAGCCGACGCGGCCGGCGTCAAGGAGTTGATCGAGCGCGGCGCGGACCGTGTCTTCGTGGCCGAGTCGCCCCTGCTGCGCCACCCCACGGTGGAACCCTACGCCAAGGTGATGGAGTGGCTGGCGCGCGACCGCAAGCCCGACGTCATCCTCGCCGGCGCCACCAGCCTGGGCCGCGCCCTCATGCCCTACCTGGCCGTGCGCCTCACCACCGGCCTCACCGCCGACTGCACCGGCCTCGACATTGACGAGGAGACCGGCAACTTGGTCCAGACGCGGCCCGCCATCGGCGGCAACATCATGGCCACCATCATCACCGCCCGCCACCGGCCGCAGATGGCCAGCGTGCGCCCCCACTCCACTCGGCCGCCCGACCGCGACCCGTCCCGCGCCGGGATCATCGAGGCCATCCATCCGCCCGATGAGTTGATGCGCTCGCGCGTGGAATGGACCGGATTCCGCGCCATGCCGCAGAACGAAGGCAGCATTCAGGAAGCCGACAAAGTGGTGGCGGGCGGCCGGGGCCTCAAGAAGGCCGACAACTTCGCCCTGCTCCAGCGGCTGGCCAGCGGCCTCGGCGCGGCCGTGGGCGCGTCGCGCGAGGCCGTGGACCGAGGCTGGACCACGTATCCGCGCCAGGTGGGCCTGAGCGGCAAGACGGTCACCCCGCGCCTCTACATGGCCTTCGGCATCTCCGGCGCCATCCAGCACCTCGCCGGCATGAAGACCGCCGAAACCATCGTGGCCGTCAACAACGACCCGGACGCGCAGATATTCCAGGTGGCTGACTTCAACGTCGTGGGCGACCTGTTCGAGTTCCTGCCCGCGTTCATGGCCGAGCTGCAGCGCCGCGGCAAGGCGATTCCCGCCGCCCAATCCTCCGGCAAGCAGGCATGAAGCCATGAGCGCGCCAGCCTACAACCCCGTCACCGCCGAGATCGCGGCCGAGCTGCGCCGCATCGTCGGCGACCGCCACGTCGTCATGGACGCCGAAAGCCTGGCCGCCTATTCCCACGACGAGTCCAAAGGCCTGGCCGTCCCCGGCCCCGCCGAGGTCGTCGTCAAGCCCCGCACGGCGCAAGAGGTGGCCGAGATCGTGCGCCTGGCCAACCGCCGGCTCATCCCTGTCACGCCGCGCGGCGCAGGCAGCGGCCTCTCCGGAGGCGCCGTGCCGGCCAGAGGCGGCATCCTGCTCTCGTGCGAGCGCATGAACTCGATCATCGAGATCGACGCCGAGAACCTGATGATCGTGGTCGAGCCTGGCGTGGTGACCAACGAGATCAACGAGCGCCTCAAGGAGCGCGGCCTGTTCTACGCCGGCTACCCCATGAGCACGGAGACATGCTTCATCGGCGGCAACATCGCCGAGAACGCGGGCGGCGGGCGCGCGGTCAAGTACGGCGTCACGGAGCGCTACGTCCTCGGCGTGCAGGTCGTGACGCCCACGGGCGAGATCGCCGAGTTCGGCGGCAAACTCGTGAAGAACGCCACGGGCTACAACCTGGTCAAGCTGTTCGCCGGGTCCGAAGGCACGCTGGGCATTGTGACGCGCGCCACGCTGAAGCTGCTGCCCTTGCCCAAGGCCAGCGTGGCCCTGCTGGCGCTCTTTCCCGACACAGCCTCAGCCATCGGCGCCGTGCCCAAGATCATGACCGAAGGCGGCGTCATCCCCACGGCCATCGAGTTCATGGACCAAGCCTCCGCGCGGGCGGCCTGCCAGTACCTCAACGAGACGCTGCCCTGGGAAGACGCGGGCGCCATGCTGCTTATCGAAATCGACGGCAGCCACGAGGACACCGTGGTCCGCGAGTATGAGACCGTGGGCGAGATGTGTCTCAAGCACGGCGCAAGCGAGGTCTTTGTCGCGGATAACGCCACCACGCGCCAGCGCGTTTGGAACGTGCGCAAGAACATCCCCGAAGCCTTCAACCTGCTCACCAACATCCAGAGCGGCGAAGACATCGTGGTGCCGCCCGCGCAGATCCCCAGGATGCTGGAGGCCTTCGCGCGCGTGGCGGAGCGGCACGGCATGGTCATCCCCTGCTTTGGCCACGCCGGCGACGGCAACCTGCACGCCCGCGTCATGAAAGGCCCCCAGGACACCGAGGCCGCATGGCGCGCCAAGCTGCCCGGCGCGCTCAAGGAGCTCTACCGCGAAGCCAAGGCCCTGGGCGGGTCCATCAGCGGCGAACACGGCATCGGCCTCAAGCGCAAGAAGTACATCGGCCTCGCCCTCAGTGAGACCGAGCTGGACTTCATGCGCCGCATCAAGCAAGCCGTGGACCCGAACAACATCATGAATCCCGGGAAAATCTTCGAGATGTGAGGGCGGGCGCGCATGCGGAGACCGGATGGATGGCGGCCTGTCCGGCTCTGGCGGAACGGGCGGTCCTCGTATGTCTGAAAGGAACCGCGCCATTGGAGAGAGGCCAGTGGGAATGACACACCGGCAGCGCGTGGAGGCCGCGTTGCGACACCGCGAGCCTGACCGCACGCCTTACTTCGAGTATGTGCTGCTGCCACCCGTGGCTGAACAACTGCTGGGCCGCCGGTATGTGGACTACGCGGGCGACCGGGAAGGCTGGCGGAGGCTCGCGGCCGAGACGGGCTGGGAGAAGGCGGTCAGGCAGTACGCTGTGGACCGCGCTGACATGGCGGCCCTGTTGGACCACGACATGCTCTACGTCTGCCCGAACCCAGTCCCCGATGGCGCGACACGGCCGGGACCATCCGCCGCGGAATGCCCCGAAGACGATCCGGTCTCCCGGTTGGAGCGAAGAAACGAACGCGTGGCGGCCTCTCTCGGCAGGCGGTCAGACGATCGCTTCCTCGTCTATGCTTATCTGCGGGAGGAACTGCGGCGCCGCGAGCTGGACCTGCCGGTACTGGCGCCAGCCTACTACCACGGTGTCTGGACGGATGTGGACCTGATGCAGACCATGGTCCTGGAGCCAGAAGTGGCGCATCGGCATTTTGCGCTGGCCACACAACGTGCGCTCGCGGATGTTGAGGCCTACGTGTCGCTGGGTCTGGACCAGGTCGGCGTGGGCGGAGATTTCGCGGGGACGCGGCTGCTCATCTCACCGGACGCGTACCGCCGCTTCATCGTCCCTGAGGTCCGCACGGTCGTCCGCCGAATCCACCAAGCCGGGCTGTGGGCCGTGAACGCGAGCGACGGCAATCTCTGGCCTGTCTTGGACGACTTTCTGCTCGGGTGTGAGGTGGACGGCTATCTGGAGACAGACATGCGCGCCGGCATGGACCTGGCGCGCCTGAAGGCCGCCCGCGGGGACAGGGTCACGCTGTACGGCAACATGGACTGCGGCAACGTTCTCAGCTTCAGCGCGCCTGAGGAGGTCGCCCGGCTCACCGCGGAATGCCTCAAGGCCGGACAAGGCAACGGCGGCCATATCTTTTGCGCCAGCAATGCGATCACCGACAGCATTCCACTGGACAATTACCTGGCGATGGTCAACGCGTACCGCAAGACGTTCGGGCTTCCTGACCTGGCGCGGCTCTGAAGCCGCGCAGCCGCCAAAGCAGACGCGGATTCCTACTCCACCTCCACCCGCCCCGCGTTGTCCGTCACCTCGCCGATAACCCAGGCGTGGGCGCGCTGCCGGGCGAGCTTGCGGACGACGGCGGCGCCGAAGAAGGGAGGCGCGAAGATGAGCATGCCCAGCCCCAGGCCGAATTGGCGCAACGCGGCTTCCGTGTCCAGGCCGGCCATGCGCTGGATGACGGCGAACAGCGGCGGACGGGGCCACGTGTCGAGCTTGATGCGCGCGCCGCAACCGGGCGGGAGCGCTTGGAGCAATGCGCCGGGCACGC
>CAYYEE010000333.1:0-5478 GCA_964470775.1 uncultured Planctomycetota bacterium
TATCGGGCGACAGAACCTTTGTGGAAACCGCCGTCAGGAAATCCTGGGAGCGGATTTCTCTGCTCTTCCCCATGCACACCTGGGCCGAGCAATCCGCCGACCGCGTCGCCGTGTCCAAGACTCTTGTGGACAGCATGTACATGGGCGGCTCGCCCGGCTTCCGCAACAAGACCTGGCCCGCGCACAAGGCAAGCTGGCAAGGCTTCAACGACGAGTTCGCCGCCTGGGTCCTGAAGGCCGCGCCCACCGAGCTGCGCGCCTGGGTCTTCAACTTCGACCCCAACCCCCAAACCGGCTTCCTGCGCGTTTGGGGACTGGAGAGCGGGCTCTATGAAATCAAGTTCGGCCCTGACCGCGACCAGGACGGCGCGCTCGACAGCGCCGCCACAACGCGCCAGCGCGTCCCCCTGGCCCGCAACACCCCCGTCGAGCTGGCCCTGCCCTCCCGTCAACTCATGCTCGTCCACATTACCCAGCAGTCCAAATCCGCCCCCCTCTATCCCCGCCCCGACCTGGCCGTCACCACCACCGACATGACCTTCGACGCCGCCAAAGGCGTGCTCAAGTACGTCGTCCACAACGTCGGCTCCGCCCCGGCCAGGGACGTCACGGTCGTCGTGAAAGCCGACGGCCGCGAAATCGCCCGCCACGTCATCCCCAGCCTCGAATCGCCCGACGACCTCAGCCCCCGCGCCAAGGCCTTCGAGCAGCCCGGTCTCCAAGGCGCCAAGGCCATCACGGTCACCGTGGACCCAGACAACAAGCTCCCCGAAATCTGGGAGGAAAACAACCAAGCTGCCTGGCGTGCCCCGTGACAGCCAGCGATCCGCCGGATCCGCCCGACCCCTCGAAACGCTTTTTGCGCAAGAGCGGGTCGCGGTGTAGTCTATGAACGAAAGGGGATGGAGTCCCCCGCGAACCGCCCCAAACGGCTGATGACTCCTGTCGTGTCCAGGTTGAACCAAGGATCCGACCCATGTTGCCATCAGCCATCCGTCGCGGGCCAGCGCGCTTCCCAGAAGCCCGCCTCTCCACAGCGGACGCCACTCAAGGGATCGGGAGGCCGCGTCTTTGAGCGAACTGCCGCTTCCCCCCAACCACCGCCGCAGAGTCGCCACCACGTTCGCCATCCTTGACGAAATGCTGGCCCGATTTGAACGCTGGGCCAATGGCGGAGAGGACCGCGGTGTTCTCTACCGCGAGAGCAACACACTCACCGCGGAGCAGCGCAGCGCCATCCTGTCAAGCGTCGAAGCCATCCGGCGGACGCTGGCCGACGCGATGAGCGTCTTCGGCATCGAACCCAGAATCCAGGATGTTTCGGTCGCGATCTGGTCCCAAAGCGCCTTCTTCTGGGAAGCGCTCATCGAGACCACATCCCGCCATCTGGAGAGCTACGGTCCCCTTCCGGCCGAGGCCGCCGCGAAGCTCGACCCCATGATCGAGAAGATCATCGCGGACATGCAGGCGATCACCAGCGCCGCCCGCCGCCCCAAGCCTCCCGCCTCGCCCCACGCTCCGGAGGAGCCTGACCGTGAAAAAGGACTCGCAGGAACGCCGTGAAGACGCGTTGCGGCCCAGCCCCTTCCTCGGCTACAACCGGGACAACTTGGGCCTCTACCTCCTGTCCCGCCAGGCCTATCCCATCGCCGAGTCGCAGTTCCGCCGCGCCATCTGGCTCAACCCCTACGAACCCCGGTTTCGCGTTCATCTCGCATGGACCCTGCTGCGCATGGGCCGGCGCTCCGAGGCGCTGCTGGCCCTTGAGCGCGTGGACGACAACGCCCTGGACCCCGACACCCGCGATCTGGCCCGCTGGGTGCGCCTGCCGCCGGACAGCAAGGAAGACGCATGACCCGCCGCCTTCAGAAGCACACGATGTACCACGAACTCGTGGAAACGTTCCGCCAGGTTCCGTGTTGCGCGTTCTGCCATCTCCTGGAACGTGACAACCGGCGCTATGTCGAAAGCCTGCTCTACGAACACGTGAACGACCCGGCGCTCCGCGCGGAATTGGCCCGGAAAGGCGGATTCTGTCCCCGCCACGCGCACCAACTGGCCGCTGTCGGCGACGGGTTGGGAGCGGCCAGACTCTATTGCGACCAGATATCCCTGTTTGCCAGGACGCTCAACGGTTCCGCCCCGCTCCCTGCACATCCCAGCCCCGCCGGGGGCGCCGTCAAATCCTGCCCCACCTGCGCCGCTGAAGCCGCCGCATTCCAGGGCTACTCTGAGACCCTGGCCCTTTGGTGGCCCGACAGCGACCTCCGCGACGCCGTGGCAAGAAGCCCCGGCCTGTGCGCTCCCCACCTGCTCGGCGCCCTTCCGTTCTTTAAAGACCGCTCCGCCGCCAGAGACCTGAGGCTCGTCCACGCCGCCAAGTTCGCCGCCCTGGCCGAAGAACTGATTCAGTACATCAACAAACACGACTACCGATTCTCGAAAGACGGATTCGACGCAGAAGGCGATTCCTGGCTGCGCGCCATTGACAAGATGGTGGGATCAAAGGGTCTTGGATGAATCAGCGCATCCGCGCCGAAACGGACGCGCGCCTCTCCGGCGTCTGTCTCGAAGACCTCTGCTTCGACGCGCAGCAGACAGCGGAAAAGGCGCTCAAAGCAGCCAAGCCATGATCCACCTCGCCATCCCTTTTACGACCCGCGCCGGTTGATGATGCTGATCGAGAAGCGCGGCCTCCCGATCCCGCAAGAAGTCAGGAACGCGGACACGCTGACGAAGGACGATTTGGAAGCGTGCTATCCAGACGCCGAAGAACCGGTGGACGGAGAGGAATACCGCGAGGCGTTGTCCACGGCCAAGACGGTTCTCGCATAGGCCGAGAGCATCGCCAACTCGCAGCCATAGCGCAGACCGCCTGTTGGACGCGGCGCCAGGTCCCCGTCCACCCCGTCCGCCCCGCGCTTGACGGAACCCCTCGCCGGCTTTAAACTTATCGAAATCAACGCCTTGGCCAGACTCTCTCCGCGGCTTCCCATGTCCGGACTGGGGGAATCCCATGTCATCCCAATCGCCTGTTGTCTCGCCCTCAGCGGACACGGTGTTTCTCCCGTCCCCGGCGCCAGCAAAGCCCAAGGCCGGCATCCTCGACCGCCTCCAGGGCGTCCTCCTCCTCGCCATCCTCATCGTCCACCCCACCGACTTCGCCCTGGACCTCGGCCACGCCCAAGGCCCCGACCAGACGCGCCATGTCCTCGCCTCGCTCGGCCTCATCGGCGCCAGAGAATCGGGCCAGCACCTCTACGTCACCATCGCCGACGTCCTCATCCTGGCCGGGCTCGTCGTCTACGTCCTCCGCTGGATCAAGACCCGCCCCTGGCGCCGGCCGGCCCTGCCTGCGCCCACCTTGCTGCTCCTCCTCTGGTTTCTGCTCAGCGGGCTCGTCTTTCTCAAAGGCGCCGACGCGCGCCTCGTGGCGGTCAACCGTCTCGGATTCGCCAAGGGCTTCCTCCAGCTCTTCGAGTTCCTCGCAGCCGCCTATCTCCTCTTTCAAGACGGCCTGCGCAGCCAGGCCATGCGCCGCGCCGCCACGATGATCCTCATGGCCATGACGACGATCGTGACCGCCTGGGCATGGTTCCACTATCTTGACACGTCCGTGGACGCCATCCTGGTCAGCGGTCCCCTGGCCACGCGCAACTCCCTGGGCGCCACGCTCGCCATGCTGGTCCCCTACTGCTTCGGCGTGGGCGTCACCAGCGGCTGCCCCATCATGGCGGCCTGGGGCGGCGTCCTGCTGCTGGCGGCCATCCCCGTGGTCCTGTCCGCCGGCGCCCTGGCCGGCATGACCCTGGCTTGTCTCGTCGCCGCCTGGCTGGCCCGGCCCGCGGCCTTTGTCGCCACCGCCGTGGCCGTCCTCGCCATCGTGGGCGCCGGCCTGCCCGCCCTGGCCCGCGACAGCAGCGCCACCCTCCAAAAGACCCCCGCCGCCCGATGGGCCACCCGCGACAACCTCGCCATCCTCGCCGACTCCCTGCTCCTCTACCGCAACGGCGACCCCTTCCGCACCCTCAAGTGGACAACCAACCAGCCCCGCGGCGCCGGCGCGGAAACCTTCGCGAACAAAGGCCCCAAGAGCGTCAAGAACGGCGATACCGCCGAAGACTGGAACTGGCGCCAGAAGTTCAAGGAATGGCAGATCGCCGTCATCATGATCCAGCGCTATCCCCTGTTCGGGTCCGGCGGCGGCAGCTTCGACGACAACATCAAGAAGGGCGCGTACTACGGCGTGAGCGATTTCAACCCTCTCGGCCTGCCCAAGGCCTCCGAAGACCTCATGGAGCCCGAAGGACGCAGCGCCTTGCTGGCCCTGGCCGCCGAGGCGGGCCTGCCGGCCCTGGTCCTCCTCCTGTGGCTGTTCTTGCGCCAAGGCGCCTGCTGCGCCGCGGGTCTGCTGGCCTGCGACGAAGACGCATGGCGCGCCGCCGTGGCCGGGGGCGCTCTCGCCGCGCTCATCGGCGCGGCCGTGGCCTCCGTCTTCGGCGAAATCTTCGTGCGCGGCTGCGGCGTCACGCTGGCCGTCATGCTTGCCCTGGCCGCCTCGGCCGGGTCTCCGCCGGCCGCATCCACCCCCAAAGGCGCCCTCAAGCCATGACCACCCACCCTGCCCGCGCCTATCTGCTGCCCGCTCTGGCGGCCGCGGCCCTCGCGCTCTGCGCGTCTCCCTCTCCCGGCCAGGCGCCCGCCTCCCCGGCCGCGTCGGCGCCCGCCTTTGAGCAGCGCTTCGGCGCCGCGGCCCAGGCGGTCACGGCCAAGCTGCGCGCCATGCCCCGCAAGGCCGCCTGCGCCGACTCCGGCCTGGCCCGGGCCCTCCTTTCCCTGGAAAAGGCCGCCATCCTCCACCAGTCCCGCTCCGCCTTCGCCTCGCCCAAGGGCGACGCCGACGCGGAACTCGCCATCGCGGAATCCTGGGTCAAATCGCCCAAGCCCGCCGAGCCCGCCGACTGGCGCGGATTCCACGAACTCGCCTTCATCTCACCCCTCGACCTCTCCGCCCAGCCCTGCCTCCTCTACGTCCCATCAACGTTCGACGGCAAGACGCCGCTGCCCCTCCTCATCTTTCTCCACGGCTACGCCGGCGACCTCAACAAAGTCAACTGGCGCGACTACATGTACAGCCCCTCGCTCCAGGCCGTATGCGAGGAACTGGGCTACGCTTTGCTCCTTCCCTTTGCCCGCGGCAACACAGAGTTCATGGGCGTCGGCGAGGAAGACGTCCTCTACGCCCTCAACCTCGTCAAGCAGCGCATCCCCGTGGACGAAAGCCGCGTCGTCATGTCCGGCGCGTCCATGGGCGGCTCCGGCGCCTATTCCATCGCCTGCCACTATCCCCACCTCTTCTCCGGCGTCTTCACCGTCACCGGCCGCGTGGACTACTACCTCTGGATGAAGAAGGACAAGTCCAGCTTCCCTCCCTTCAAGCAGTTCTGGCTGGACAACGACTACGCCCGCGAGCTGCTC
>CAYYEE010000334.1:0-5469 GCA_964470775.1 uncultured Planctomycetota bacterium
ACAGGCTGGAACGCCCCCAAAAAGCCCCGCGCCCCCCTTACCGGCGCGCCTCAGCTATACATCGTGCCGAATCCCTGTGCGGCATGTCAAACGCGAATAGAAATGTCCGGTTTGCAGCAAGTAGAAGTGTCCTCTCCTGCTTGTGTGGAAGGCGTTTCGGGGCTCTGCCCCCGGTCCCCCGGAGCTTTTCGCTTTGGCAGACCCCAGCAGGGGATCCCGGTGTACGAGGCCTCTCAGCTGTAGCGGGCAGGAACCCGGCTGGTGAGCCAGTTGCCTGCGCGGTGGGCCCTGCGGGCCGCCCTTGGCTACGGATGCGGACATTTCTATCTGCGAAAATGCGGGGCATTTCCATTTGCGCGCAACACTGACATAGCGGTTGCATTCCGACATGCTCTCGTTTAGCATGGAGACCGTCCAACCGCAACAGGAGCAGGTTTCATGAACATCGTGTCCCGGAAGTCATCGCTCAGTGGCGAAGTCGTCATTCCTGCCTCCAAGTCGCACACGATCCGCGCCGTGCTCATCGCGTCGCTGGCCGCTGGCCGCTCACGCATCTCCAATCCCCTCGAATCCGCCGATACCCGCTCCTGCGTGGAGGCCTTCCGCGCGCTGGGCGCCCAGATCGAGACCGGCGAGGACTGGATCGTCACCGGCGTGGACGGCAAGCTGCGCGTCCCGCCCGAACCCATTGACGTAGGCAACTCCGGCACGACTTTGTACCTTGGCCTCGGCGTCGCCGCCCTGGCGCGCGACTGGATCACTTTCACCGGCGACGCGCAGATCCGCCGCCGCCCCGCGGGCAACCTGCTGACGGCTCTGCAAGAGCTCGGCGCCCAGGTGGAAAGCTCCGGCCTGCCGGGCTGCGCTCCTCTCTCCATTAAAGGCCCGCTGCAAGGCGGCCACACCGCCATCCGCTGCCCCACGTCCCAATACCTTTCCAGCCTGCTGCTGGCATGTCCTCTCGCGTCCGGCGAGTCGCACATCGACGTCCCCGAGCTCAACGAGCGCCCCTACGTCGAGATGACCTTGTCCTGGCTCAATGCGCAGAACATCACGTACACGCACGAGAACATGCGCTGGTTCCGCATCCCCGGCCAGCAGTTCTACGACTCTTTCCGCGAACACATTCGGGGCGACTTCTCCTCAGCCACCTTCTTCCTCTGCGCCGCGGCCATATGCGGCGGAGACGTCACCTTGCGCGGTCTGGACATGAACGACGCCCAAGGCGACAAGAAGGTCGTGCACATGCTCCGGCAGATGGGCGCGGCCGTGGACGTGGCGCCCTTGGCCATCCGCGTCCGCGGCGGACACCTCAAAGGCTGCGAGTTCGACCTCAACGCCACGCCCGATGCCCTGCCCGCCATGGCTGTCACCGCGTGTTTCGCCGAGGGCGAGACGCGCCTCATCAACGTCCCCCAGGCCCGCATCAAGGAGACGGACCGCATTGCCGTCATGGCACAGGCCATCAACGCCTTGGGCGGCCACGCGGAGGAACTCCCGGACGGACTCGTTATTCGCGGCGGCGGGCTTGAAGGCGGCCAGGCCTCAGGCGCGGCCGATCACCGTGTCGTCATGGCGCTGGCCGTGGCCGGTCTCGCCTCGCGCTCGCCTGTCACCGTGGACACCGCCGAAGCCATCAGCGTCACATTCCCCAACTTCGTCAACCTGATGCAGTCCCTGGGCGCCCGGATGGAGAGTTCCGGCTGCGCCGGGGCATGACACATCGAGCCCGCGGCATGACGCCAGACTCCCTCCGCAATCTGCCCCTCAAGTCCCTCACCCTTCCGGTCAGCGGGCTGGTAGACATTTCGCGCCTGCAAGCGGTCATTGACCACCCCCTCTTCCAACGCCTGCGCTACCGCCGCCAGCTCGGCCTGCTTCACCTCACCTTCCCCGGCGCCTCCCACTCGCGCTTCGAGCACTCCATCGGCGTGGCCTGCCTCGCGCAGCGCCTCGTGCAGCGTCTCGGCGTCGAGGAGCCCCTCGCCCAGTCGCTGGTCCTCTACGCCCTGTTGCACGACGTCGGCCACGCGCCCTTCAGCCATCAGATCGAACCCCTGTTCCCTATCAGCCACCGCCGCCGCGGCGCTTTATTGCTCCAGGAGTTCTCCGACGCCATCCGCGCCTGCGGCGGCGATCCGCAGATCGTCGCCGACATCTACGAAGGCAGCCTCTCCATCTACCGCCTTGTCGAAGACCGAAACCTCGGCGCCGACAAGCTCGACTACCTGGCGCGCGACGCATGGCACCTCGGCCTCACCGGCGCCCCCATGATCGACAAGCTCCAGGCCTATCTCGTCTTCCGCGACGGCGAAATCGCCATCGAGGAAAAGCTCGCCGAAGAAGTCAAGCGCTGCCAGAGCTACTACAGCTACCTCTACCGCCACGTCTATCTGAACAAGCAGTCTCTCATTGTCCAGCGCATGTTGCAGCGCGCGCTGCAAGTTTGGGTGGACGCCACCCGCGCCGGCGAGTCTGAAGTCACCGCCGCCACGGACGCCGCCATCGAGGAACGACTCAACGCCTGCCCCGACACCAGCGGCCGCGAGCTTTGGCGCCGGCTGCTCGACCGCCGTCTTCTCCGCAGCGCTGTGGTGGTCCGCATCAAAGGCCACGAATCCCAGGAGCGGGTCGCCCGCAAACCCCTCCGCGTCGCCGGCATCAGCGAAGCCGACATGCGCCGCTTCATTGAGGTCTATAACGACCCCCGCGCCGCCTCCGCCCTCGAAGACCGCATCGCCGCGCTGCTGGGCCTGCCGCCGGGTGATGTCGTCCTGGCCTCGCGCCAGTATTTCGACAAACTCCGCCCGCGCGACGTCTGGCTCTACAGCCAGGAACGCGACGAACTCGTGTCCCTCTTCGACCGCGACCCCTGCCATCGCGACACGCTCAACAACGAGTACATGGGGCTGTTCGCCGTTCGCGTGGCCGTGCCCGGCGAATGCCGCGAAACCGCCTGCCAGCGCGCCAGCGAAATCCTCAGCCTGCTGTTCCCCTGACAGCCATCGCCTCGCGCGCCGCCGCCACCGCCGCCCCCATGTCATCCGGCATGGCCGCCTCCAGAACCAGCCGCTCGCGCGTGAAGGGATGCGGCATGCCCAGCCGGTGGCAATGCAGCGCCTGCCGGTCCAAGAGCACGCGGTCATCCTCGCCAGCCCGGAGCGGACGCACGCAGCTCAGCCTCAGCTCCTTGCGCACGCCGTAGAACTTGTCACACACCACAGGATGACCGATATGCTGCATGTGAACGCGAATCTGGTGCGTGCGGCCCGTGAGAAGGCGCACCCCCACCAGAGTCATCGTCCCCAGCCGTTCCAGCGTCTCAAACTCTGTCCGCGCCGCCACCCCATCCGGCCTCACCCCCATCTTCATCCCGTGGTCGCTGTTCAGCGCCTTGCCTATCGGCGCGTCAATCAAGCCGCGATCCTCCGCCAACACCCCCTCCACCAACGCCAGGTACCGCTTGTCCACGTCGCCGCGCTCAAAGTCCATGCCCACCTTTCGCCGGCTCTCGTCAGACTTGCACACAACCAACACCCCGCTCGTCTCCCGGTCCAACCGGTGCGCCAGCTTGGGCTGGACATCGTGCTTCGGGTCATCCGGCCGGCGATAGCGCAGGTGCAGCGCGTTGATCAGCGTGCCGTACCTCTCCTTCCCCACCGGGTGGACAACCACGTTTGGCTGCTTGTTCAGCACGACCAGCGCATCGTCTTCGTAGATGATGTGGAGCGGAATCGTCTTCATGATCTCTGGGTCTTCGCTGGGCGGCGGACATGGCACCACCACCGTCTCGCCCCACTTCAGCCGGTATGATGCCCGGCGCTTCTCGCCGTCCACCCGCACGTCCCGCTGCTCCAACAGCCGGTGCACGCTCTCGCGCGACCTCCACGAGAGCCGCATCTTCAGGAACATGTCCAGCCTCATCCCAGCCACATCCGCCAGAATGGGAAAACACACCTGCTCCTGATGCGCGATCAGATGGTCGGGGTTCGCCTTGCCCGGCCACACGGATTTGCCTTTCTTGCTGCCCGACGCCACGGCGATACCCTCGACCCAACACCCGTTGACCCATCGAGAAGGTCCATAGCATACACGAAACCCCAACGCCCCGGAACCGCGGCGCACGGCGCATGACCGACGCAGCCGGTCAGACCGTCCACTGCGTCCGGCCCGCCCAATCGTCCACTCCGAGCTCGCCACCGTACACGGGCCGCCTCTTCTTGACCCGACCCTGCCCGCGGGCTAAAATCCGCACCATTGCCCGTCCTGCGCCGCCTTCTTTGCGCTGCAGGGCAATCTCAAGACGGAGGACGCATGGCTATTCAGCGGTTCATTGAGACCTATGGCCGCGAAGGAGAGATCCTGGAGGCGCGCGCGCCAGGAAGGGTCAACCTCATCGGCGAACACACCGACTACAACGGCGGCTACGTTCTGCCCATGGCCATTGACCGGTCGGTCCGCATCATCTTCCGGCCCAACGGCAAGCCTGTCGTGGACCTCACCAGCGTCAACTATGGCGGGCGGCAGACCTTTGACCTCCGGGCGCTTGCCAAGCGCGAGGACGTGTCGTGGATCAACTACCCCCAGGGCGTTGCGTTCGCCATGCAGGAAGCCGGTTACACGCTCTCCGGCTTTGACGGGATCGTGGAAGGCGACGTGCCGGCCGGCGCTGGTCTCAGCTCCTCGGCGGCGTTCGAGGTGGCCTGCGCCCTGGCGTTCTGCCGCTCCTCTGGTCTCGATATCAGCCGGCGCGAACTGGCCCAGATCTGCCAGCGAGCCGAGCACACCTTCGCAGGCGTCAAATGCGGCATCATGGACATGTACGTGTCCTTGTTCGCCGAAAAGGACCGCGCCGTCCTCATCGACTGCACGACCCTCACCCATGAACTTGAGCCCCTCGACGGCTCCAAGGCCGTCATCATCGTGTGCGACACGGGCGTCAAGCACGAACTGGCCCAGTCGGCCTACAACGCGCGCCGCGCCGAGTGCGAATCCGCGCTCGCAAAGCTCAAGGCCCGCCTGCCCGGCGTCAAGACGTACAAGGACATTTCGCCCAGCGACTTCGCCGCGCACGCCGGCTGCCTGGAAGGCGAAGAGCTGGCCAGGGCCCGCCACGTCGTTTCAGAAAACCAGCGCGTCCTTGACTCCGTCAGAGCCCTGCGCGCTGGTGACCTGGAAACCTTCGGCCGCCTGATGAACGCCTCGCACGAGAGTCTGAGCAACGACTACGCCGTCAGTTGCGCCGAGCTCGACATCCTGGCCAGCGTGGCCCGCAAGGCCGAGGGCTGCCTTGGCTCGCGCATGACAGGCGGCGGCTTCGGCGGGTGCACGGTCAGCCTGGCGCTGCCCAAAGCCGCCACCAGCCTGGCCGGCCACATCATCCGCGGCTACCGCGCCGCCACAGGCCGCGAGCCCCGCATCTGGGCCTGCCGGCCGGCCAACGGCGCCCAGATCGTCGCGCCCGCGCTT
>CAYYEE010000335.1:0-5466 GCA_964470775.1 uncultured Planctomycetota bacterium
TGCGGGGGTTCCGGTTATCCCGTTGCGCGGGGGTTCCCACCAGCAGAGACTTACCACGTTCGGACGCCGCTTGACCTGAAGCCCAGCTTGCGCCCGGAGTTCCCTCAACGCCTTGGTGATGGTGTCCGGCTTGTGAATGCCCGACCGCGCCATGATCTCCGGCACACTGGGGAATACCGGCCGCTGTGCCTGCGTTTGGTAGCTCGCGATTGCCACGGCCACCTTGACGGCCGTTGCGCTCAGTCGCGGCATGGCGTCCACCACGGCCGCGGGGACATGGGCAAAGGTCATGTCCGCCCGCCTTTCGGTAGCCCGTGCTGCTTGCGCACCCTGGCCGTCTTTGCGTCCGCGTGTTCCGCGCGCCGGGCGCGGATGAAGCGGACGAGGGGATCGCGATATCGAACGTGGGTGGGGGTAGTCATCGGCCGGCCCCCTCTCGCGGTGGGGGCTGTTCCGCGTAGAGGCGCTCAGCCACTCGCAACAGCATCCGCAGCTTGTGGCCTTCCTTGCGGGCGGCGCGCAACTGCTCCCTGATCGTCTCCGGCCGTGGGATCGTCACCTCAGCATCGGTTGCAGCGTTCGGCATTTCTGCGTCTCCTTTCCTGTTCTTGCCCTCATAACCCCATTAGAACAGGCGGAAACTGCCGTTCGGCTTCCGGTGTGGAAGGAAAACGGAAGGCTCTACTTGGTGTCTTTCAGCACAGAGCCGTCCTTCTGGCGAAACTGCCAGGGTAGCTTGAAATCCAGCAGCCTCCCGTTCAACTTCGCCAGTGCGCCGGATATGGTCTTGTTCTCAACACCATCTTCGGCGTTCACCCACGCCTTGTTGGCGAGTTCGCTCTTGTCGGCGCTGTTTCTGTCCCACATGTAGGACAGGATTCGCCATTGCAGAGGCGTGAATGTGTAGTCCTTGCCCTTCCACCAGATAACGCACCCCGGCGCTGGCCCGTCATGGGGGGGCGCGTCCTTGGATTTGGGGTTTGCCGCTGTCTCGGAAGGCGTCCCCTGCCCTTCCTGCTTGTTCGCCAGCCCCCGCCGTGGCTGCAAACCCTCGTTGGCAAGGGCGATGTTCAGATTCTCCCTGGCCGATGCAAGCATCTCGGCTTTCGGCGTTTGCTCCGCAACGGTTTTCCATTTCCGCTTCCGGCCCCCTGCCGCGTCCAAGATGCCGCGTACCTTGTCGTGCCCCACGATGTTGACCGCGACTTTTCGCAGAACGTCCGGCCAGCTTACCCCCGTTTCACCCGCCCATTCAACGCGCCCCCCTCGGTCCAGCGGCCCCGCGTTGAGCAAGTCGGCAAGCCGCTTTGCTTTGACACCCAGGGCCGCCAGCGCCGCGGCGCGGTCATCTTCGAGCGGAGCTACATCCCGCGCCTTTTTGACCCTCTCATCGCGCTCGTCCACCACAAGCCGCAGCCGGTCCAACACGTCCAGCACATCCGCCGCCGCCTCAAGCCGCGCCGCCCCATCCGCAAAGACTTCTTCGATTCGGTCCGCCATGTGTGTTCGCCTCCACACTCGCCGACTAAAAGGCGGGCGGCCAGCCGGTGGCGATTCCGGTTTTTCGGTTGCAAGCCTAGACCGCCCGTGAGTCTGATTCTACCACGCCAGTCAACCCTCTTACTTCATTCACAAACTCTCAATAAGTCCCCCTCCCCCTATGTCCTCAACCGTACACCAGCGACGGTAGACACCTGCCCGATTTCCCCCCATAGGGAGAGCAAGTAGGCAGTCTGTACCACGGCCACACGCCAGATATGTCCGCAATATGTATGGTCGCGTCCAGAAGAAGCCGGAGGAACCATTCTGACACCCCTGGCCCGAAAATCAGCGTCCCGAGGGAGGGAGTTACGTCGCGGGGACCCACGCGAACCCCGGTGGGGGGTGTGGCTAAAACCTGGCGGGGCGGCCAGCAAGCGCCAGCCGCCCCCGGTCCACGTCATGCTTGCAAGCAAGTGAGCGTGAGTTCGACAACTTCAAGCACGGCGCCGTCACGGCTGAACATGACACGCACTTCCGCCGCCTTCGTCTCCGAGTCCAGCAGCGCCGCTTGCCGGATGTCTTTCACCACGTTCAGCCGCCACTCCCGCGCCTTGCCTGTCGGCAGTTCGCCCGGCATCGCCAGCCACTTCCCTCCCCTTGTACGCAGCGCCCACGCCCGCACAGTCTTTGCCTTCGCCATCGTCACACCCTCCACACAACGCCTCGACCTGCCGCGCCGATGCGCGGTCTCATAGCAGAATTGTCCAGCAAGCCGCCCAGGAAGCCCCATGCGCCCATCGGCCACGCCCTGGCCCGCCGTGCCCTCTGGCGCGATTACAGGCGCGTTACTCGCGCTCACACCTTCCCCCCCTCGATGCCCACAACCGCCGCCAGCAACGCCCGCTCCCGCGCCGACATGCCCGGCCACGCCTTGCGAATCCCGGCCAGCAGCGCCGACAGCGCCGGATCATTGGACTTGGAGCAATCGCCCCCGCAAGCGCATACCCCATACCCGCTTGCCGTATCGGGTTCTTGCACACCGGTAGCACACTTTGGGCGCAAAGAGGGGTTTTGAGGCTGTTGCGGGGATGTGTCGGACTTGTCGCCAGCCGTGCCCTTGGCCTTGTCGCAAGTGTCCGAATCTGCAAGGGGATGTAACGAAGAAGGGCAGGACTTGTTAGGTTCCTGCCCTTGTCGTAAGTGGTGACCCCAACGGGATTTGAACCCGTGTTACCAGATTGAAAATCTGGTGTCCTAGGCCGGGCTGGACGATGGGGCCCTAACACGCGGCCGGGCGCTTGCTCTGCGCCCGGCTCTGGGGATCCTGGTGAGGGCTGAAGGACTCGAACCTTCGACCTACGGCTTAAAAAGCCGTTGCTCTACCAACTGAGCTAAGCCCCCCTCACACTGTTCTCTCTGCGTCGTTCAGTGTTTCGCATTATATCACGCGCATGTCGCTCGAGTCAACATACCATCGCGCCGCTTTCCCAGCCTCTCGGCATTGGTATCCGCCCCCCTATCGCGTTATAATTAGATTTTTCAGTCGGCCGCGCCACGGCGGCCCGCCCCTTTTGGGAGAGCATCAAGCGTGAATATTCCCATGCTCGACGTGGTCCGGATGCACGCCCCCCTCCGCGACCGTCTCATCGCCAAGATGAATGAGGTCCTCGACTCCGGCGCCTACATCGGCGGCCGCTACGTCGCCGAATTCGAGGCCCAACTCGCCGCCTACACCGGCGCCAAGCGCGCCATCGGCGTCTCCTCAGGCACGGACGCCCTGCTGGTCGCGCTCATGGCACTGGGGGTTCAGCCCGGCGACGAGGTCATCACCTCGGCCTTCACATTCTTCGCTACGGCCGGCTCCATCGCACGGCTGGGCGCCAAGCCCGTGTTCGTGGACATTGACCCCATCACCTTCAACATCGACCCCAACGCCATCGAGGATGCCATCACCAATCGCACCAAGGGCATCATCCCGGTCGATCTGTTTGGCCAATCGGCCGAAATGAACCGCATCGAGGCCATTGCCGCCAAACACGGGCTGTGGGTGCTGGAAGACGCGGCCCAGTCCATCGGCGCCCTGCACCACGGCCGCATGTGCGGCGCCATGGGCACGGTGGCCGCCTATTCCTTCTACCCGGCCAAGAACCTTGGAGCCATCGGCGACGCCGGCGCCGTGCTGACCAACGACGAGGCCCTTGCCGCGAAGATCGATCTGCTCCGCAATCACGGCTCGGAATCCCGCTACTATCACCGCACCGTAGGCGGCAACTTCCGCCTCGACGCCATTCAGGCCGCGGTCCTCTCCGTCAAGCTCCCCAGCCTCAAGAGCTGGGAAGCTCAGCGCCGCCAGGCCGCCCAAACCTACGCGCGCCTGCTCAAGGGCAGCGACCTGTACGCCACGCCCGTGGAGGTCAGCGGCAACTACCACGTCTACAACCAGTACGAGCTGCGCGTCCGCAACGGCAAACGCGACGCCGCCGCCGAAAAGCTGCGCTCCACCGGCATCGGCCACGCCATCTACTACCCCGTGCCCCTTCACTTGCAGGAGTGCTTCTCCACGCTCGGCTACAAGCCCGGTTCTCTGCCCCACGCGGAGCAGGCCTGCAAAGAGGTCCTGGCCGTGCCCATCCTCGTCACGCCCCAGGAATGCGAGCGCGTCGTCCGCGAGTTGCTCATGGTCTGAGCGCCCGCCCCTCAGTCCTCAGCCCTCGGCCCGCTGTTCATCAACGGACGCAGCGTCTCCAGCGCCACGGGTCCCGCCCCTTCGGCGCCACCGGCCTCGACGAACTGCACCGCCACGGCAAAGGCGTAGCGCGGGTGGTCCCACGGCGCGAACCCCGCGAACCAGGCATGGTTGATCCGCCGGTCGCGCGTCTGCGCCGTGCCGCTCTTGCCCGCCACCTTCAGCTCCGCCAGCCCCTTCACGCGGCGCGCCGTGCCTGTCCGCGCCACGTCCCTCATGCCAAGCCGGATCGCCTCCAGACCCGAGACTTCCAGCGGCAACTGCCTTGCCACCGCGGGCGCGTCCACCGCCGGACACGCCACGCGCCGGCCGTCCGGGCCCAGCACGGCCCGCGCCAGCCGCGGCCGCAACACCTTGCCCCCGTTCGCCGCCGCCGCCATCATCACCGCCACCTGCATCGGCGTGATCTGCACATCGCCCTGGCCGATGCACGTGTTCAGCGTGTTGCCCAGATACCATGGCCGATGCTGTGTCTTCCGCAACCACACCGGATCCGGGAACCTGCCCGCGCCCTCGAACGGCAAGTCCACGCCCGACTCCCTGCCCAAGCCCAGACTCCGCGCCCATGCGGCCAGAATCTCCGGCCCCATGGCGCGCGCCGCGCTGTAGAAGTACACGTTGCACGAGTGCTCGATGGCCTGCGCCAGGTTCACCAAGCCGTGCGGCGCCGAACACCCGAACCGCCACTGTCCCACGTAGTACGCCCCCTCGCACACACACTGCGTGTCCGGCGTGATCTTGCCCGACTGCAAGCCGGCGATGGCCGTAGCGATCTTGACCACCGAGCCGCCGGGCAGCGGCGCCTGAATGGCGCGGTTCACCAGCGGCGGAGGCTCGCTCTTGAACAGAGCCGCCAATCCGTCGCCGTCCAGGTTCAGGTCATAGCCAGGCGAACTGGCGCAGACGACGACCTCGCCGGTCTCCACGTCCATGACCACCGCCGCCCCGCCCTTGCCCTCCAGCGCCTCTTCCGCGGCCCGCTGCGCCGCCACGTCCAGCGCCAGTTGCACGCTTAGACCCGGCCGCGCCGGCGCCTCTTGCTCCAGCGCGTCCTGGGCAGGCGCGGGCTGGCGCCGGAACCACCGCAGCCCGCGCGCCCCGCGCAACGTCCAGTCATAGAACTTCTCGATGCCTTGAACCCCGATCTCGTCCCCGACGCGATAACGCTTGTCCTCCTCGGTCTCGGCGCCCGGCGGCGGGGGCGGCGCCTTGTCGCGCTCCACCTCTCCCAGCCGCCC
>CAYYEE010000336.1:0-5445 GCA_964470775.1 uncultured Planctomycetota bacterium
GGGCTGAGGCGCCATGTCCCCGCCGACGCGGTGTCTTTTTCAACGGGCCGTTAGGACACAAGCGCACGCGCCGTGATGGTCGCGTTTCCGCGGGCAGTATAGCACACGCGGGGCTGTGGCGTCTCCGCCCGGGCGCGGGGGGGTCAGGGACGGACGCGGGCGCGGAGGGGTTGGACGCAAAGAGGATAATTCTTGCCTCAAGAATTGCTTTGCGATTTTCGAGGCGCAAAACTAGGGCTCTTCCGGGTCGAACCACTCGTCGCGCGTGCGCGAGAAGAGAGGCGAGACGCCTTGGAAGGAGCGGCCTTCCATGTGGCCGGCTAGGCTGAACTGAAGCAGGCGGCCGGGCGTGGTCTTGAAGACGCCGGCCTGGCCGGGTTTGTCGCCGAGGGCGCTGGAACACAGGACCTCGCCGGTCTGCGCGTCGCGCACGGTGAAGGGGCGCAGGTAGGGGTTTGTGATCGTGACCGTATCAGCGGTGGCTTTGGCGAAGATGCGGCTGCCGGTGAACTCCTGTCCGGCGAGATCATAAAAGAACACAACGCCGCTGGCCGGCGCTTGCTGCATGATATCCGCGTCGGCGGCGACAAGGAGCTTGGGCGAGTTCTTGGCGCTGCCTTCGACGACAAGACGCCAGACCTGGCCCTGGCGCGCGCCGGGCAGAACGATCTCGCCGCGATGTCGCAAGAAGTAGTCGTGAGGGTAAAAGCGATCCGGGACCTCGGGCAGGCCTTTGTGGGGCACAAGGGCCGAGACCGCCTCGCGGCCCTCCGGGTCGAAGGCCGCGACCTTCATGTCCGAAAGAGGCCGGCGCCACAGACCGTCGAAGACAAGCGCCACGCGCAGGTCGCCGTCGCGGCGGGGGCGCAGGAAGACCTGGCCTCGCGCCTTGTCGCCGGCTTCCGTGGGCAGGGAGATGAAGGCGTCGCGCAGGACAAAGGGGTCGGTCTGTTTCATGCCCAGACGGACAGCCTGACTGTAGCCCACAAGGATGGGCAGGAGGTAATGGCGCAGGATGTTGTTGCCTTCGATGGGAAGGACGGGGACGTGGGCGGGCAAGGGCCGGCAGGATGGGACGAGGTCGGCCAGGCCGCGCGCGATGTCCCAGGCGATCTTGGCGTAGCGGGCGTCGCCCGTGGCGCGGCTGGCCCAGCCGCACGCGGCCGCGGCGCCGGACGAGTAGACGCCGCCATCGGGCAGATCAGGGTAGCCGGCGGCCTTGAGGAAGCGGAGATAGGCGGCCTGGACGGCCTCGTCGGGCCACAGGCGGAGCTGGTTGACGATGCCTTCTTCAAGGTAGACGTTAGGCTGGCGGAAGACATTGAGCTTGGGGTTGTACTCTCGCTGGACGAGAAGCTGGCGCCATTCGCGGGCCAGGGCCTCGATATCGGGGTCGAAGGTCTCCTCGTAGGCTCCGGCCCAGAAGGACAGCATGTTGTAGAGCTCGCGGCCGTGGCCGCCGCGGTGCTCGGGCGAGCGGCTCTTGGCTTCGCGGGCAGCGTACTCCTTGTTGCCGGCGATGACTTCGTCCATGACCTCTTTGGCGCGTGCATAGCCGGTCATGTGGTAGCAATAGGAGAGAAAGGCGATCTTGGGGGCTTTGGACATGAAATGCGGCCCCCAGGGAAAGGGCAGGCCGCCGGCCTGCGCTTGGCAGCCCGTGGGATAGCCGCGGGTGTTGAAGTGGTTGGTGGCTGCGTCCATGGCGAAGCGAGCCGTGGCTTGGGCTTCTTCCAGCCAGTGGCGGCCGCCGCCCCGGGCGAAGAGCATCCAGGGAATGATGACGGAGTTGTACTGCACGCCGTCGAACCAGCGGTAGCAGGGGCCGGTGTTTCCCCAGCGCATCATGCCATAGCGCCAGAAGCCATAATCGTGGTTCTTGGCCCAGCGCGACACGGCGATGCGGCCGAGGTCCTCGATGGCGCGTTCCATGTCAGGGTAGTCGGGGCGGACGGGGGTGATGTCAAATCCCATGAACGGAACGCGCATGGCGGAGGCAGGGTCTTGGCGGGCGATAAAGGGATGCTGGGTGAGGGAGTTGATCTCGGCCATGCTCCGCGCCGAGGTCTTGTCGTAGAACAGAACGGCAAGCTCGTGGGTGCGGGCCGCGCCTTCGGCGGTGTGGAGGTAGTGGGGGTTGGCGATGTTCTCGTGGACAAAGTGGCCTTTCTTCTCGACCCACTGGAACCTGTTCCAGTAGGCGGCGTCGTTGTAGAAATCCGGGGGGATGAGGTCCTCGGGCATGAAGCCCATGGCCGGGCCTTGCGAGGGCCAGAACTCCACGCGCAGACAGCCTTCCTTGGCGGCGAAAGCAGTAGGAAAGGTCTGCCAGGCGTCGCGCAACGCCACGCCCACGCCGCGGCCGTCGGGCGCTTCGGCCGCCATCCATCCGGCCATCCGGGCGCCCTCTTTCACCGTCTTGCCGCCAGCGGTGACCGCGAAGTGATCCGCGTCATCCTGATGAACGTAGACGTCCGCGCCGGCCGCGAGGGGCAGGCTGAGCGATTCAGCCGAGTCGTGGGCCAGTCCAAGCCGGGCCGCGCCGTCGTTGGCCAGCGGCGAAAGCTCCACGCCCAACTCGCGCGCGCCGATCTTGGGGTTGGCCACCATCCACGTCAGCGTGTGATAGACGCGTACGAAACTCTCGTTGCGGAAGAACTCGTAGCGCGCGTCGAGCTTGGCGGCGCGCTCCTGCCACGAAAGGCCGAAGTAGCCCTGGCCCCGCAGGATGGCGCGGTCGGGGGTGGACTCCACGACCTCGACGCGCCACTCCCGGACCTGGGCGGGCTCCGCGTCAAAGGTGAGGGTGAGGAAGAAGCGCGAGGCGTCGCCGGCCAGCATGGGCTTGCCGTTGAGCCAGACCGCGTCGAAGAGCCGGCCGCTGCCCTGCTTGAGCACGATGCGCAGAGGACCGGTGTCCACGGTGACGGCGCCGTCGTCGCGCGTGACCAGGGCAGGGCCTTGAGGCGCGGCGGGCGCGGCGCCGCGCGCGAAGGCATAGCGGCCGCCGCCGTCAGCGCGGAAGTTGAGCAGCAGCCATTTGACGCGCGTCTTGCCCGCGTCCCACCAGCCCGTGGCTTGCGCGTCAAAGGGGACGGCCGCGCCATGGCTGTCCACCACGGCGCCGCCGGGGACAGCGGCGAGTTCGCCATCGGGAAAGACCAGCCCCACGGCTACGGGGAACTGGCGCACGGGCGCGGGCCGGTCAGCGGGTTCAAGGATTTCGATGGGGATGGGCGCGGCGGCAAGGGGAAGCGCGGCGAGCAGCGCGGCCAGGACCGCCAAGGCGCGTGAGGGCATGCCATGGGACTCCGCGAGAGTGAAGTGAGGGGAGGAATGAGAATGATGGGAAAGCAGGACGTCAGTAGGCTGTCGGCGCGTCGTAGACCATCTTGATCTCCGGCGCGGCGCCGCTGGCGCGGTCGAAGTGGTTGAACCAGAGAGGGCCGTGGCCCATGCCGGAAGAGGTAACGAAGAAAGAAGCGTTGCCGCGGCCGTAAGTAAAGTTCTTGAACCAGATCATCTGCTGCTGCGGGTCGCCGAACCACGCCACGTGGCCGTCGCCGTAGAGGACCTGGTATCCGTCGCGATGGGCGTAGAGACCGTCGCCAGGGTAGAGCTCGTTGCCTTTGTCCGTGGAGTTATATTTGACCGCTTTCTGGCTGCGATCGGACACGAGCGACTGGGCGCCGAGGATGCGCTGGGTCTTGTAGACGGGGGTGACGTGTTCGGCCTTGGGGATAAGGGGTGAGGCGACGTCCTTGTAGTAGGGCGCGGCGTGGGACCAAGCGCCGTTGATTCCCAGCGGCAAATAGGTCGTGGAGACGGAGTTGTTCAGGTGCAGGGGCGCATTGCGGTAGGCATAGGAGCAGCCGATGCCGCCGCCGTAGTCGAGGTAATTGTTGGTGACCTTGCGGTAGTCGCCATGCGTGAGCGCCGCGGCGTCCACGCCGCCGATGCGCCGCATCTCGTCCAGATCGCTGATGACCCAGCCATAGGCCGTGGCGCCGATCCAATACAGGGGGCGGCCAAACGCCGAGCCCGGCCACGGGATCGCGTTGTCGAACTTCGCGCCCGTGGGGCAGTAGAAGACGCGCAGATCGGGAAGGTGGCCCGACGTGATGAGGACGCCGAGGTTGACTGGAACCTTATTGAACTGGCCGGGCAAGCAACTCGTGTGCGCCTTGCGGCCCAGGGCAATGACCTGGGACCAGTACTGGGGAAGGTAGACGGCGTCACCCCGGCGCTGGGGGTAGTTGACGACGCCGCCGGTGCGGGGGTCGGTCATGGGCTGGTCGAACGTCGAGCTCGTGAGAGCGCTCCACCCGGCGTCGTTGTGGAACGACTTGCCCCAAATGCCCCAGTCGGGCACGGAGGGGAAATACTGGCCGTAATCGCCACAATAGGCCTCGAAGGCGCGGCCCATCTGGACAAGGTTGTTGGAGCAGGTGGAGCGCCGAGCCTTTTCGCGCGCGGCGGAAAGCGCGGGCAGCAGCATGGCGGCCAGGATGGCGATGATGGCGACGACAACGAGCAATTCAATGAGCGTAAACGCTTTGAGCCAGGGGAGCCTTGATGAAGCCCTCATAAGCGACTCCTTTATGACTGATTGACCGGGCCGGTGGATTCCCTCACGATCAGCCTTGGGCGGATGCAGGGCGGCGCGCCGGCGCCGCCGCGAAGGCGATGGATGACGTAATGGACCGCCGCTTCGCCCTGGGCGAAGCGGCGCGGGTCCACGGTGGTAAGCGGCGGGGAGCACTGGGCGGATTGGCGGCGGTTGTCGAAGCCCACGATGGAGACGTCCTGAGGCACGCGCAGGCCGCGTTCGGCCAGGAGTTCCATGACCAGGAAGGCGCGCGGGTCGTTGTTGCAGACAATCGCGGTTAGGCGCGGGCGCTGTTCGAGGAACCTGTCCAGGGCCGCGGCGGTCTCTGCGCGGAACTGCGGGCGCTCGTGGGCGGCAGTCTCCGCGTACAGGTCCGGCGGGTGGGCAAGCCGGCGCTTCCTGAACGCCTTGAGATAGCCCTGCTGATTGGCTTCGGCGACGCGTTTTTCGCTGCCATTGCGGCCCACGTGGTTGATCAACGCGATGCGGCTGTGACCCAAACCGAGAAGATGGTCCGTGGCGAGTTCGAAGGCTTCTTGGTGGTCGCCGCTGACACCAGGAATGTCGGACGACGTAGGCCCCGCGACGCACACGGGCCGGCCGCGCGCCAAGGCGAACGCGGCCACGCCCCCGAAGCCGTCAATGTCGTAATTATGGTCGAAAAGCACAAGCCCGCTGGACTCCCTCGCCAGTTCGTCGAGGACGATGTTCTCCTTGGCCGTGACAGGGAGCAGAGACGCGCCTTGACTTTCGGCGGCGGTGATGATGCCTTGCAGCGTGGCAAAGGCCAGCTCGTGGCCGCGGTTCATCAACAGCGCCGGGTGCAGGCAGAGGAA
>CAYYEE010000337.1:0-5428 GCA_964470775.1 uncultured Planctomycetota bacterium
CGCGACGTGCCCCCCATCCTGGCCGAGTTGCGCCGCGCCAGGCCTGACGTCGTCTCCGTGGCTCTCGACCCTGAGGCCAGCGGCCCCGACACCCACTACAAGGTCATGCAGGCCATCGCCGAAGCCCTCAGGCGTTACGAGGAGGAAACCGGGCGTTCCGACATCACCGTCCTCGGCTACCGCAACGTCTGGTACCGCTTCCACCCCGCCGAGGCCACCCTCTACGTCCCCATCACCCTCAACATGCTCTCTATCATGCAGAGCGCCTTTGCCAACACCTTCGCCAGCCAGAAGGAAGCCTCCTTCCCCAGCTACGAACACGACGGCCCCTTCTCCGAGCTGGCGCAAAAGATTCAAGTCGAGCAGTACCAGGTCCTCAAAACCTGCCTGGGCCGCCAATGGTTCCACGAACACCCCAGCGCCCTCATCCGCGCCACCCGCGGATTCGTCTTCTTGCGCGAGATGCCGCTCGCCGAGTTCTACCAGCGCAGCCGCGAACTCAAGCACGCGGCCGAAGACCGCTGACGACTATCGCGCGCCACAGGCCCCCTGGGGCTTGTGGCGCGCGGAGGAGCCCCCCATGAACTTCCGCCTGCTCCCCACGCCGCGCAACGCCCAGATGACCGGCGGCGCCGTCCGCTCCAGCGACATCGGCGCGCCCAAGGGACTGCACGCTCTGCCCGCCCCATGCCAAGACACGGCCCGCCGCTGGCTCACCGGCCGGCATGGCCCGCTGCCCCTCCGCCTTGCCCTCGACCCCGCCCTGCCTTTCGAAGGCTACAGCCTTCGCGTATCCCAGCAGGAAATCGCGGCCAGTTTCTCTGACGCCCCTGGCCTCGGCCACGCCCTGGCCCGGCTCGATCAACTCGACGAGAAAGGCGCCGTCCCCTGCTGCGCCATCGAAGACAGCCCTGCCCTGCCCATGCGCGGCATGCACTTCTTCTTTGCCAACATGAGCCACATCAGCTTCGACCGGACCCTCGAGATCATCGAAGCCATGGGGCGCTGGCGCCTCAACACTCTTGTCGTCGAATACGACGAACGTTTCCCCTATCGCAGCCACCCGGGCATCCCCTCGCCACGCGCCTTCACCCCCGAACAGGTCCAAGAAATCCTGACCCGCGCCCGAAGCCTCGGCATGGAAGTCATCCCGCTGCACCAGTGCCTCGGCCACGTTAACTTCATCTTGCGCAACGACGCCTACGCTCACATCCGCGAAGAGGACGTCAAACGCGACCAGTGGTGCCCGCTCAATCCAGCATCCTTCGACCTGTTCCGCGAACTCGCCGATGAGATCATCGAGACCCACCGCCCCACGCGCTACTTTCACATCGGCGGCGACGAGGCCCGCCGCCTGGGCCAGTGTCCCCGTTGCGCCGCGGCCGCGCGGACCCAGGGCGCCGGCGGCCTGTACGTGGAGTTCATCACCCGCGCCGCCGAGCACATCAAGAAAGCGGGCCTGCGCCCCATCGTGTGGGACGACATGCTCTGCCACCACATCAACGTCCTCGACCGGCTGCCCCGCGACATCACCCTCATGTACTGGGACTACTGGCACACGCGCCACCCCAGCGCGCACTTCGTGGCCAGGCCCGCGGGCCGCGGCCATGTAACCGACAAGCGGTGGGACACCGAGTGGCGCGCCGAGCTGGATCCCGTCGAACGCCGCACCCTCGACGTCTTCGCTCCGCGCCTCGACCTCGCCAAGGACTTGCCCGCCCACATGCTGGAACGCTTCCGCCCCTACCTCGGCGACGAGTTCCCCAAGCGCGTCCGCGCCTTCCCCTACCTGGAGTACTACCAAGATCAAGGCTTCGAGGTCATCTGCGCGCCCACGGCCTCGGGCAACGGCAGCGACTGGCGCGGCATGCCCGACTTCCCCCGCTACTCGCGCAACATCGAGACGTTCGCTTTCCGCGCCCGCCAAGCAAAAGCCGCCGGCCTCGTCACCACCATGTGGTACCCCATGCCCTGGGAAGCGTATCTGCCCGGCGTCATGTACACGGGCCAGTTCGCCTGGGGCGCCGCGCCTTCAACGTCCCGCGCCTGACCGCCCGCCTCAAGCCTCGGACATGCGGCACGTCACCGTAGCGCCGCCGCCGGGATTCCACTGCACCGACAGCGACGCCCCCAGCGCGCGAGCCCGGTACTTCATGACGTGAAACGCCTCGCCCCGGCCCGGCCCCGCGTCCAGAGCGCCGCCGCTGCCGTCATCGCGCACGCTCACCTCCCAACCGGAAGGCGCCTGTTCCATGCGGATAACCACGTTGCGCGCCCGCGAGTTGCGGACTGCGTTGTCCACCGCCTCCTGAACCAGGCGAAAGACCTGCGCCGCGACCCAAGGGTCCTCGATCTTAAGCGCGCCCTGACATTCGCACCGGACCCCCCGCAGACGGCTCGTCATGGCGGCCAGGCTGCCCAGCGCCGCCTCCACGCCGCCGCGCGCAAGCTCCTCGGCCATCATGCCCGCGGCCAGGGCCTCGGCCCGATCCCGCGCCTCGGTCAACTGCCGGACCAGAACGGCCGATCCGCTCGCGGCCTCGATGGCGCTGGCCAGCGGCCGGCAGATTTCCTCGCGCACTTCCTGCCCCAGCCGGCGGCGCTCCTCTTCGCCCAGCATCAGCACTTCCCGGTCCAGCAGCTTGCGCTCGGCCACGTCCTTGCCCACGCCGAAAATCACGCGCCGGTCGTTCCATCGCGCTGAGTTCGTCGTGATCTCCAGCGTCTTCACCTTGCCCTGAACGCAGAAGTCCATCTCGAACGCGCCGCCCTCGTCCCACTGGCGCAGAAAGCGCTGCAAGCGGTCGCGACCGCTGCCCGACCCGCCAAAGTCGCCCAGGTTCCGCGTCAAAATCTCCTCGCGCGAGCACTCCAGAAAGCGCAGCGCCGCCGCGTTCGCGTCAATGAACGCCCCCTTGTTGTCAACGACCAGAATGGGGCTGGCGGTCTCGCAGAACAGGGCGCGGTACCGCTCCTCGCTCTCGCCCAGCGCCTCCGTGCGCTCCGCCACCAGCTTCTCCAGCCGCGCGTTCAACTCGCACATCTTGTCCTCAGCCGCCTTGATGCGCAACATCACGCGGATCTTCGCCACCAGCTCGCGGCTGTCCACCGGCTTGGAGATGAAGTCGTCGGCGCCCGTGTCCAGCGCGTGGGCGCGCGTGGCCGGCGTGTTCTTGTAGGCGGTGATGAGGATGATCGGAATGTGCGCCAGGGCCTCATTGGCGCGGATGCGCCGCGTCAGCTCCACGCCGTCCATGCCCGGCATGTGCATGTCCAGCAGAAAGCAAGACGGCGGCCGCGACGCCGCCAGCGTCAACGCCTCCTCGCCGCGCCGCGCGCTCACCGCCTCGCACTCGGGCAGGTACTCCCCGATCATCTCCCGGAGCACCACCAGATTCTCTTCCACGTCGTCCACCAGCATCAACAGCGCTTTGTCCATGATCCGCTACTCCTTTTCCTGCGCCCGCCGCCCGCCGGGGCTCAGGACGGGATCTTCGTCTTGACCGCTTCGACGTCAATCTTCAGCTTCTTGACCCGGTGCCACATGCTCCGCTCGGTAATGCCCAGTATCTCCGCCGCCTTGGCCTGTACGCCGCCGGTCCGCGACAGCGTGTCCATGATAATCCTTTTCTCGATGCGGTTCAGCGTTTCATCCAGCGGAATCCGCCCGCCCACCTCGGCGCCATCCACCACCCCGCCCCGCCGCGTCACCTGCGGCGGGAGATCGCTCACGTCAATCACGTCCCGCTCCGTCATCACGGCCGCGAACTCGATGCAGTTCTTCAACTCGCGCACGTTGCCCGGCCAATCGTAGGCGTTCAACGCGGTCAGCGCGCCGTCGGTGAGGCCCGACACCGGCTTGTTCAACCACTCGCTGTACGTGCGCACAAAATGGCGCGCCAGCAGCGGCACGTCGCCCACACGCTCGCGCAGCGGCGGCACGTGCACCTTGAACACGGCCAGCCGGTAGAACAAGTCCTCGCGGAACTCGCCCTTCTGCACCATCTGCTCCAGGTCGCGGTTGGTCGAGGCGATAATGCGCAGGTCCACGCGCTCGGGCGCCGTGCTGCCCACGCGCTCGATCTCCCGCGTCTCCAGCGCGCGCAGAATCTTGGCCTGCAACTCCAGCGTCATGTCGCCGATCTCGTCCAACAGCAGCGTGCCGCCGTTGGCCGCCTGGAACTTGCCCTCCTTGTCCTGCCGCGCGTCGGTGAACGCGCCCTTGCGATAGCCGAACAGCTCGCTTTCCAGCAGCGGCGCGGGGATCGCCGCGCAGTTGACCTTGACAAACGGCTTGTTGGCGCGCGAGGAATTGTTGTGCACCGCCTGCGCCACGAGCTCCTTGCCCGTTCCGCTCTCGCCCAGCACCATCACCGTGGAATCCACCTTGCACAGCTTCTGCAAGCCCCGCAGCATCTCCGTCAGCTTCGGACTCTGGCCCACGATGAGGCTGAACTTCTCCCGGTCGCGCAAAGCCTCCTTGAGGTCCGCCAGCTCTTCGCTCAGCGCTACTCGGTCCAGCGCCCGCCGGATGATGACCCGCAGCTCCTCCACCTTGAGCGGCTTGGTGAAGTAGTCGTACGCGCCGCGCTTCACCGCCTCCAGCGCCACGTCGCGCGAATCGAACGCCGTGATCACGATCACCAGCGTCTCCGGACGCGCCTTCTTGATCTCGCGCATGGCGTCCAGGCCGCTCATGTCAGGCAGCTTGACGTCCATCAACGTCACGTCGTGCTTGCCCTCCACGCCCAGCGCCACCCCCCGGGCGCCGTCCTCGGCCACGTCCACGACATAGTCTTCTTTCTTCAACGCCTGCTGCAGAAAGAAGCGCATCTGCGGGTCGTCGTCAACGATCAGGATTCTTCGCACGGTCGTCCTTCCCAGTGTCTTTCAGTCCAGCGACGGTATGCGGAACGCGAAGCGGGTCCCTTTCTCGCGGTCGCTCTCCACCCACAAACGGCCGCCGTGAGACTGCGTGATCTCCTGCACGATGCTGAGACCCAGTCCCATGCCTGTCCGCTTGCTTGTGAAGAACGGCTCGAATATCTTCTTGCGCATGTTCTCGTCAATGAACGAGCCGGTGTTGTGCACCGAAAACTCCACCTCGCGGCGCTGCGAGGCGCCCGGCTCGCCGCCGGAGGCGGCGCGCGCCGATACCGTCACCACCCCGCCGGGCGGCGTGGCGTCGATGGCGTTGTCCACCAAGTTCCTCACCGCGCGCGCCAGCCACTCCCGGTTGCCGTTGATCAGGGGCAGCCCTTCGTCCACGTTTACCACCAGCTCCACCTGCCGCCCCTTGGCCATGTGCCGGCGCTCGCCCACGCCGTCCAGCACGATGTCCTTCACCGCATGAGGCGTCTGTTCGCTGTTGCCCAGCGACGCGATATCATACAGCCCCTCGATCAGCCGGTTGAGGCGTTCCGTCCCC
>CAYYEE010000338.1:0-5402 GCA_964470775.1 uncultured Planctomycetota bacterium
GGCCGCCTCGGCGTCGGCGCGCGCCGCCAGCTGCGGCGCCACGGCCTCGAACTCCAGCGAATACTCCCCATACGCCCGCGACAACGCCGCCGCCGCCAGCTCCGCCTTGTTCAGCCCCCGCGCGTGCTTCCCGTCCAGGTCCTTCTCCTGCTCCTCCAGCGCCATCAACACCACCCGGTTGTAGTAGTTGGCGTACCGCTCCTCGCGCAGCACCGCGAACCGGAACACCGCCCGATATCGCCCCGGCGCCGGCAGATCAAAAAGCGGCGTCACGAACAACGCCCGCGGCCTGTGATCCTCCGCCTCAAAGACCAGCCCCGAAGGACACTGCTTGTCCGCCACCACGTCCCCATGGGCCGTGGCGCAATCCTTGGCCCCGAACACCCGCTTCCACGGCCCAGCCGCCGCTGGCGCCTCTGGCTTCTGCGCAGCCGCGCCCCCCCGCGCCGCCTCCGGCGCAGGCGCCGACGCAGGCTCGCCCCACAACCCCTTGCGGCCGGAACGGGCATCCTCCTCCAGCGCCGCCAGGTCCGCCACGTCCCCTTGCCGCGCGTCGCTCCGCGCCAGCCCCGCGCGCACCAGCGCCTTGCCCAGGTCCGCCCCCGTCTCCAGCGTCACGCACCCGCACAGCCGCCCCGTCTCCTCATGCGAGACCACGCGAATCTTCGCCATCCGCGCCAGAGCGCAACCGCTCGTGAACTCCCTCGCCGCCTTCGCGAACGGCTGCCCCGCCTCAGGACACACCACGCCCCACAACCGCAACTCAACCGGCCTGCCATCGCGCATCACCCGCAGACGATCCCCAGCCAGGACCTCGACAACCCGCCCCTCGAAATCGCACCCCGGCCCCTCAATCGCCAGGGCATCCCCGATCAAAGGGATAAGAAGCGCCCCCACCAGCGCCGTCAGGAACACCCCTGAAACAGCCGCAAGGTCCACCCCCCTTGGCGCAGGCTCTCGGCTATCCCTGCCACATAGCGGAACCAGCGCCATAACCCTGTCCCTGGCCAAAAAACGCACAATCAATTGCAGCACTACTGGCCAACAGCCAGGCCCGAAATTGACAGAGTGGCAGGGAATTGTCAAGGGATGAGATGAGGGTTCTTGCTTGCCCCGCCTCACCACCTCAACGGCTTCTGCCACGCTTCCTTCAGATCGGCGATCGACTCGTCGATCAGCAGGTCCCCCCGCAACCCGCGCACGCGGAACGCTGGTTCCGCCAACACGCGGCCCACGGCGCCGAACGCCGCCCCCGCCTCGCTCAGCGCCGCCTCGAACGCCGCGCAGTCGCCCGCCGCAACCTCCACCACGAACCGGCTGTTCGACTCGCTGAACAGCAGCGTGTCGTCGCGCGCGTTCTCCAGGTCCGTGGGCACGTTCGTCAGATACAAGTCCATGCCCAGAGCGCCCGCAAAAGCCATCTCCGCCGCCGCCACGGCCAGCCCGCCTTCGGAGCAATCGTGACACGCCTTCACCAGCCGCCCCGCTGTCGCCGCCGCAAGCCCGCGGAACACCTTCAACCCCTCCTCCGGCCTCACCCGCGGCGCCGCCCCGCCCGCCTCGCCGCGCAGGCCATAGTAGTGACTGCCGCCAAGCTCCTCCCGCGTCATACCCACCGCGTAGATCACGTTGCCCGCCGCCTTCGCGTCCATGGTCACCGCTTTGGTCACGTCCTCCATCACCGCGATCGCGCTGATCAGCAGCGTCGGCGGAATCACAATCGTCTCCCCGCCCGCGCGGAACTCATTGTTCAAGCTGTCCTTGCCGCTGATGAACGGCGTGCCGTACGCCTTGGCCATGTCGTAGCACGCCTTGGCCGCCAAGACCAAGCTGCCCAGCCGGTCCGGCTTGTCCGTGTTGCCCCAGCAGAAGTTGTCCAGCAACGCCAGCCGGTCCAAGCTGCCGCCCACCGCGATAATCTGCCGAATGGCCTCGTCAATCGCCGACGCCGCCATGGCATAGGGGTCCAAGTCCCCATAGCGCGGGTTGATGCCGTTGCTCACAATCACCCCCCGCCTGCTGCCCAGCCGCGGCGCCACGATCGCCGCGTCGCCGGGCCCATCGCACGCCGCGCCCACCAGGGGCTTCACCACGCTCCCCCCCTGCACCTCGTGGTCATATTGCCGAATGATCCATTCCTTGCTGCACACGTTCCACGACGCCAAAATCTTCTTCAGATCATCCCCATAGCTCTGCTTGCGCCGAACCTTGGGCTGTTTGGCCGAAGGCGGCGTCCACACCGCCTTCAGCCGCCGGCGCGGACACCCATCATGCAAGAAGCTCATCGCCAGATTCGCCACTTCCACCCCGTTATACCGCAGCCTCAGCCGCCCGTCGCCCGTGAAGCGCCCGATCGCCGTCGCCTCCACGTTCTCCGACGCAAACACCTTCAGCAGCTCGTCCAGCCGCTCCGGCGGCACGGCCAGCACCATGCGCTCCTGCGCCTCGCTGATCCAGATCTCCGTGTAGCTCAACCCCTGGTACTTCAGAGGCACGCGCTCCAGGTCCACCTCCGCCCCCAACTCCGCTCCCATCTCGCCCACCGCCGACGACAACCCGCCCGCCCCGCAGTCCGTAATGCACGTGTAGAGCCCGCGGTCGCGCGCCTGCAAGATCGTGTCCAACATCCGCTTCTCTTCAATCGCATTGCCAATCTGCACCGCCCCCCCGTCCACGACCTCCGACTTGTCGTGCAACTCCACCGAGCTGAACGTCGCCCCGTGGATGCCGTCGCGGCCCGTGCGTCCGCCGACCACCACGACCCAATCGCCCTTGCGCGCCGCCTTCTCCACCATGCTCTTAGGGATCAAACCCGCGTTGCCGCAATACACCAGCGGATTGCCCGTGTACCGCTCGTCGAACAACACCGCCCCGTTCACCGTGGGGATGCCCATCCGGTTGCCGTAATCGCGCACCCCCGCCACCACACCCTTCATCACCCGCTTCGGATGCAGCGCGCCCTGCGGCGTCCGCTCGCGCGGCAGATCAGGCGGACCAAAGCAAAAAACGTCCGTGTTCAACACCGGCTTCGCCCCCAGGCCCGTGCCCATGGGATCGCGAATCACCCCCCCGATGCCCGTGCCCGCGCCGCCATAGGGCTCGATCGCCGACGGATGGTTGTGCGTCTCCACCTTGAACGCCACCCCATAGTCCTCGTCAAACTCAATCACCCCCGCGTTGTCCTTGAACACCGAAAGACACCACGGCTTGTTCAGCTCGCGCGTGGCCCGAAAAACCGTGGACTTCAGCAGGTTGTCAATCACCTCCCCGTTGAACTCCACCACCCCGCGCAGCGTCTTGTGGTTGCAGTGCTCCGACCACGTCTGCGCCAGCGACTCCAGCTCCGCGTCCGTGGGGTTGCGCCCCTCGCGCTTGAAGTAATCCCGCACGGCCCTCATCTCTTCCAGATTCAGCGACAGCGTGTTCTGGCGGCTGATGCGCAGCAACTCCTCGTCGCTGGCCGACAGAATGTCCACCTCCACGCGCCGAAAAACGTAACTCGGCTGATCCGGCGCCAGGGGCACGTCGGCGGCGCCGGGATAGACCATCTCGATCGCCGCGTTGTGCAACACCCGGCTGCTGATCGTCGCCAGGTCCTCCGCGCTTACCGAGCCGTAGATCATGTACTTGCGCCCCGTGCGCACGTGCGGCGCCACGCCCGTCAAGTCTCGCACCGCCTTCACCGTGGTCGCGGCCACCGGGTCCATGACCCCAGGCTTGCGGAACACCTGCACCGCCTGCATCGCCCCGCGGCGCGGCGGCTTGATCGGCTCATTCACCGCAAAGTACTGGCTCACGGGATCCGCCAGCAATTCCTCCGCCACCCGGCGCGCCTGCTCCGCCGTCAGCTCCGCGCCCAGCAGATACACATCCGCCACGCGCACATCCTTCACCCCCGCCACGCCCAGGTCCTTCACGTCCGCCAACACCGCCCGGCCCATGGGATCCGGCAGGTCTGGCCGCACGGCCACTTCCACGCGATAGTGGTTCATCACTGCTCCTGTTGCGGATTGCCTAGCCAACAAAGAACGCCGCAATTATACAAAACCCAGCCCCCTAGGCACAGGCGCCGCGCCTGCCATAGCCGCCTTTTCTGTCCCCTCCGCCCCCTTCTCCTTGCCCCACGCCCCCATGCCTCCCATCGCTCCCCACCGGGCACATACCATTATCATATTCACCCTTGCTCACTCACCCCCTTCCATAACACCGCAGAACACCCTGATTACGACTTTTTGCCTTGACAAGACCCACTGACGGGCATATCATCACGCCCAGGAGATGATTTTGGTATGCAACACAAAACTTGGGCCATCGACGCGAACAACAGCGCTCCCCTCCACGAGCGCGTACGCCTCGCCGTTGTCCGCCAAATCCTCGAAGGCCACGCCGCCGTCAACGACAAACTCCCCACCGAAACCGCCCTCGCCCAAACCCTCGGCGTCGGCCGCCTCACCGTCCGCAAGGCCTATCTCCGACTTCGCGACCAAGGCGTCCTCATCCAGCGCCAGGGCAGCGGTACCTTCGTCGCCCCCGGCGCCCACGCCGCCCTCGGCGCCCCCTGCCGCCGCCGGCTCCGCCGCGTCGTCTATGTCCTCGGCGCCTCCGACCTCTCCCAGGTCGGCGCCCCCTGGCGGTTCCTTGTCGGCGACTACGCCGCCGGAATGAGCAGCGCCCTCTCCGGCCAGGCCACCAACCTCGCCTTTACCCCTGGCCTCGCCCCGGCCGACGCCCCCCTGCTCCTCGAAGCCGATGGCGTCATCATCGGCCAACCCCAGAGCAGCGACGACGCCGTCGTCCGCGAACTCCGCCAGCGTGGAACCCCGGTCGTCTACATCGGCCACACCGGCGCTTGCGCCGCCTCCGTGTTCAAGCTCATGGGCGCCCTCCCCGGTCCCAGCGTCGGGTACGACCGCGCCAAGGCCGTCCGCCTCGCCTGCGACCACCTCGTCTCCCAGGGATTTCGCCGCATCGGCTACATCGGATCCTTGGAAGCCGGCCCCGGCCTTCTCCATCACAAACTCCAGGCCTTCATCTCCTCCCTGCTCTCCAAAGGCATAGACGTCTCGCCCAAAGACATCGTCCGCGCCGAGGTTCAGTTCGGCCAAGCCTTTTCCGCCGCGAGAAAGAGGATCGCCCTTGGCGACCTCCCCCAGGCATTCTTCGTTGACACCGACTTCAAAGCCATCGAGGTCCTCGCCGCACTGCGCGAAAGCGGCCTCTCCGTCCCCGACGACATCAGCATCGTCGGCTACGACGACATCCCCGACGCCGCCGAGAGCGATCCACCTCTCACCACCATTCGCACACCCCGCGTCGAAATCGGCCGCCAGGCCATCGAGGTCCTCTGCCGCTCCCAGCCCCAGTCCGACATCATCCTCGAACCCGAGTTGCGGATCCGAGCC
>CAYYEE010000339.1:0-5401 GCA_964470775.1 uncultured Planctomycetota bacterium
GCCCACAGGCACTTGGCCGTTTCCCGGGCGATGTCTGCGTCGCCGGGGTTGGCCTGCAAGACGTCACGGTACTGATACAGCGCCTCGCGGTAGCATTGCGCGCGGAAGTACAAGGCCCCCAACGCCTTCTTGACTTCGAGGTCGGCGGGGGCGAGCTCCAGCGCGCGCAGCAGGCAAGGCTCCGCTTCGGCGTCTTTGCCCAGGCGCAGCCAGGCCAGGCCCAGGCTGGCGTGGGCGGGCGCATAGCGCGGCGCCACGCGTGTGGCCTTGATGAAGCTGAGCCGCGAGCCTTCGTCGTCGCCCAAAACAGCGAGGATGCTGCCCCGGGTGACCAGCAGGAAGGGATTGCGGGGGACTAGGCGCAGGGCTTGGTCTATGAGGGCCAACGCGGCGGTGAAGTCCCCTTGCTCCACGCTCGCGCTGGCCTGCGTTGCGAGCGAGGCTACAGCGTCCGGCCAGCCAGAGGCGGGTTCATGGGCGTCCGGCGACTGTTCCTCAACGGACAACAGCTCTTGGGTGGGGCGGCGGCGCAATACGTAGAACACGGTTTCCGGCTGCAGCGTTCCGCGAGAGACCAGGAAGTCGTCCACGATCAACAGGGCGTTGGCCAGGGTCCGGTCGCTTTCGGTCTTCATATCGAAGTTGTCGCCGAACACGGTGTCGAAGATGCGGCGCGTAAAGCCATTGCCCTGCCACTTGTAGGTGTAGTCGAAGCGCTCCTCAATGAGCCGGACGATGTCCTGCGAGCGCACGCACTCGAAGCAATCCGCGCTTGTGTCGCGTTCGGGGAAACGCGCGCACTCCACGGGCTTGGCGCCGGCTTTGTGGTCCATGCGCAACCGCTTGGGCAGCGCTCTGAAGATCGCGTTGGTCAGCTCTTTGGCCTCTGGATGGAACAACATGCCGTTGGGCGGCACGGCTTCCATGACGAAGAACAGGCCTTCCGGCGCGAGGTGGGCGTGGATTTCGTCCAAGACGTGTTCCAGGCGGACGATGTGGTGCAGGGATGCGTGGGCGATGACAAAGTCAAAGACGCCATCGAGAGCCAGCTCGTTGGCGTCTTGGACTATGGGGCGGAAGTTGAATCCCTTTTCCGCGGCCTTGGCCGCGCCCAGTTTCAACATTTCCTCGTTGATGTCGAGGCAGTGGAACTCGAAGCCAGGCTTGAGCTTGTCGGCGATGGCCAGCTCCAAGCCGCACGGGCCTGTCCCGATGCTGAGGATGCGGGGGTTGGGCTTGGTGTTGATCCAGCGGATGGCATAGTCCCAGGGCTGGCACCCCAGGTCCCGCTCAATCTGCCGGTTGAAGTGTCCCAATGCGTTGGCCAGAGCGCCCGGGACTACTTCTTGGAGCGTCTCCGGGTTGTACAACTCGCGCTGGAATACGCCTTTTTCCGAGGCCACCCTGTCGTCATAGGACCTGCCGATAGCATCCGACAACCCGGCTGAGCCGTGAGGGGTAGGCGTCATCAGGGAACCTTTGCTGGGGGTGGCCGTGGCCTGGACTCTCACACGCGGCGGCCGCGCGGGTCTGGGCCTCCTTCGCCAGCCCTCGGACCGTCTGGTTCTCGTCCTTGCTGGAACTGTCCCATCCATGCTGATTATCGGCGCCACAGGCCGCGCTTTTGAGGGCGGGCGTTGACTTGCGGATTGTGGCATGGGCGTTGCGTTACGTCTAGGGGACAGGGCGCCGCCTGCGCGGTCCGCGGCGCGCAAGATTCAATTTCAAAAATAGTTACGCCAAACGCGAGTTTTGGGCCGCCTTGCCAGCTTCTGTCAGGCGGAAAGAAACGCTTCTTGGTAAGCTGCGCTGACAGGAACGGAATGCCCTGACCAGGCGGATTGTAGAGGCAAAGAGGGATGAACTGGGTTTTTCCGATGGCTGGCCGAGGCACGCGCACGTCCAGTCTGGGCGAGTTCAAACCGTTCATCGAGATCCGGGGGAAGCGCATGTTGGGGTGGCTGCTCGCTTGCCTCAAGGACAGGATTCACGCCAGCGACACGCTCTCGTTTGTGACGACCTCTTACTTTGAGCAAGTTTACGGCGCGACCGCGGGCATCGAGGAGATTCTCAGCGACTTGGAGATTTCGGGCCGCACGGAGGTGATTCTTTGCGAGGAGACGCCGCAAGGGCCGGCGGACTCGGTCTATCGCGCTCGCCACATGTTCGACAACGACGCGCCTGTGATCGTGGTCAATACGGACCAGGTTGTGGATTTCGACATGCCGGAGGGGCTGGCGCCCTGTTCGGGATTCCTTCCCATTTACGCGGAGTTCACCCAGAAGTCCAGCTACGTGCGGATCGAGGACGGAAGGATCGTCGAACTGGTGGAGAAACGCAACATATCCGGCCTGTCCACATGCGGCGTCTACGCCGTGTCGAGCGGCCACGCCTTGTTGACGGCGTTGGAGCGGCAGTTTCAGAGCGGGACCACGGTCAAGGGCGAGTTCTATGTCGCGCCTGCGCTGAACTACCTGGTGGCCGACGGCTTCCGCCTGACCCCGATCACGGCCCGAGCCAAATTCGATCTGGGCTCGCCTGACGGCATCTTTCGTTTTTGCCGGTTCTGCGACGCTCTCGGCGTGCGCGAGCCTGTGCGCGCGCGCGCCCTCTGCGCCTGGTGAAAGGGATATCCATGGGCAACCTGATGATCGCGATGTCGGGTGGCACGACGACTGTCATTAACGCCACGCTTGCGGGCATTGTGGAAGAAGCGCGGCGGCTGGGGTATGCGGGTCATGTCTATGCGGGCGTTCATGGCCTTCACGGCGTTTTGGCCGAAGACATCCTCGACCTCACCCGCGTGAGCAGCGAGACCTTGCGGCTTCTGGCATCCACGCCTGCCTCCGGGTTTGCGGGCACGGCGCGGCTGAAGCCTCTTGACGACGCGGAGATGAACCGGATTGCCGACGTGTTCGAGGCCCACGACGTGGACGCTTTCCTCAACATCGGCGGCAACGGCACCATCCGCCAGTCCATGTCGGTCTCCGAACGGCTGAACGGACAGACGCAGGTGATTGCTCTGCCCAAGACGGTGGACAACGATTTTGGTGACAGCGCGTTCGAGACGATGTTTTTCACGCCGGGCTTTCCGAGCATCGTCAACTACTGGAGTCACAAGGTAAACATCCTGAACCAGGAAAACGAGGGCGCCTGTCAGCACGACAAGGTGTTGGTGGCCATGACGTTCGGCCGCGAGACAGGCTTTATCGCCGGTTCGGCCCGGCTTTCGGACCCGGGACGCGAACTGCCCATGCTGATCCTCCTGCCGGAGGACCAGAGGGAGCCGCAGGACGTCCTGGTTGCGATCGAGAACCTGGTCCGCAGACGGGGGCGGGCGCTGGTGGTGGTGTGCCATGGCTATCGGATTGACGACGTGGGGGCTCGTTATGACCCCAGCGGGCAGGTGATGTACGGTTCCTGCCAGAGCAACGCGGCCCAACTGCTCACGAACCTGTGCAACGACCACGGCATACAGGCCCGGCTTTTTGTTCCGGAAGTGGACCAGCGCGACGAGATTCTGCTGACCTGCGACACGGACATCGAGCTCGCGCGCAAGCTGGGGCGGGCGGCCGCGCAGGCGGTGATGGAGGGGTCTTTCAATGGGCTCATCTCCGTGCCGCGGCAGGAGCGGATTTGCATGGACAGCCACCTGCGGTTTACGCCCTTTGAGCAGACCGCCGGCTTCACGCGGCGCCTGCCCGCGGAGTGGGTGGGATGGGGCCGCTTTGACGTGAGCGACGCCTATCTCTCCTACTTGACCGCGGTGATGGCGGAGATGCGCTGCGCCTTCTTGAAGGAAGGCCGGTTGCCGCGGTTTGCGCGGCGTCCCTCTCAGCGCGTGGAGAAACGATTGGGCGCTTGGACAGGCGAGGAGTGTCTGGAGCCGCTGGGGGCGGGCATGGCGGCGTCGTGAAACAGACGGCCGGAACGGAAGAGGGCAGGCGTGCCATGGGCCGCTTGCCCTCTCTCTTTGTGAAGGCGTTCGCGGGACCGATGGGTCCTATGGGGTTTGCTCGAGGGTCTCGAACGCCGGCCCCGTGAACCGGACGGAGAGCCGCCGCACGTCGGAGCCCAGCCCCTTGGAAGCGGGGACAAAGGATTGGCTGCTGGCCAGTTCCACGACGCGGACGCGGGGCGGGGTTTGGGCGGGGATATCGAGGGCAACGTCGCGGTCCTGTTGAGAGGCGTCGAATCTGACCTTGTCCAGCTCCTCGCCGTCGAGCAGCACGGCGACGTGGAAGGGGAAGACGTCGTAGTGGCCGAGGTCGGAGCTGGTGAGCCGGAAGCCGAGCCGGCCTGGCAGCAGGTTGGGCGGAATCAGGATGCAGCCGGTCTTGTCCATCCACCGCCAGCCGCCTTCGTCGGGATGGAAGCCGGACGCGAGCCGCGGCTCCGTGGGCGGCGGTTCGGGCGCGGCTTCGGCCGGCCGGTGGTCCAGGGCCGACAGGTCAAACATGCCGGACTGGCCAGGACAGACGACTGGAGCCAGAGGCGCGTCGCTGGCCGCGGCGATAAAGTATCGGGCGGCCGAGGCGCCCAACTCCTCGTGCTGGTACTCGCCAGACGCGCGGCGGATGGCGCCGTGGACGCCTGGCCCCGCGGCGGACTCGAGGGGAAAGATGACCGAGCCCGCAAAGACGTTCTGGCCCATGAAGGTGGAGTTGCGGAAGGTCTTGGCCAGCAGCGCGCGGAACTCCGCGAACGACAGCTCTTTGACGTGAAATGGGTTGGTGTAGCCGGACTGGCCGCTGTAGATTTCCTTGTGGGGCGTGGACACGAGGAAGACGCCGCCTGGAACAAGGAGTCGCTTGACCTCGGCAAGCAAGCGGTTGTGGTCGGAGATGTGTTCAAGCGCTTCGAAGCACACGATGAGGTCGAACAAGCCAGTTCCGGGGAGCGGGATGTCCAGCATGGAGCCGGTGACATAAGTGAGGTTGGGGCGGCGGTAGCGGAACGTGGCGTGGCGCACGGCCGCGGCGTCGAGGTCCAGGCCTGTGACGGCGAGGGCGGTCTGAGACAGGAGGAAGGAGCCGTAGCCTTCTCCGCAGGCCAAGTCGAGGACGCGGCGTCCGGCCGCGGCGCGCTGCGCCAGGCGGTAGCGGTGCAGGTGTTCCAGGGCCACGGTGGGGTCGTCCACCCAGGGCACGAACCGCTCGCCGGTCCACTGCAACGGCTTGGGCGCGGGGGCATCGGTCTTGCGCGAACGGTAGACCAGGGAGTTGTAGAAGAAGTAGCGCAGCGGGTCGTTGCGCGATGCGAGGTAGCGGTCGTGCTCGGCTTTGCTGTGGATCCAGGGAATCGTTGAAGAGGGGTACAGGCCGCGATGGACCGCGATTTCGGTGTCGAAGCCCAGGGGCTCCAGCAGGCGGGGCAGGTCGTCGCCGAAGTCGGTGCGCAC
>CAYYEE010000340.1:0-5370 GCA_964470775.1 uncultured Planctomycetota bacterium
ACGGTTCGGCGTACTTGCCCTCTTTCACCAGAGCCGCGGCCAACAGGCTGTCCTCGTCCTGACCGCGCAGATCGCCCTCGAACCGCACCGACGTAGCCACCGCCGGCTCCTTGGCCTCGACGATCAGCATTACCCCGTCCTCGAAGGGCTTTGGCGTGATGGCCACGTCCAGCAGATTGCCCAACTGGTGCAGCCGCGCTACGTCGTCTTCCACGGTCTGCGAGCGGTAAACGTCGCCCAAGCGCGTGCGCATCATGTCGCGAACGCGCGCCTGGTCCAGACGCGGCGTGGTGATCACCTCAATCCGCTTGATCTCCAGACCTTCCAGAGACTGCGCCCCGGCCCCAGCCGCCAGCGCCAAGACCATCAGGGCCGCCAGACTCCAGCCCCTCCGCCTCGCCTCTGCCTCTGGCCTCGCTGTCCGGCCTGACGGTGTTGGACTCATCAGTACTCCTGACCCGCCGTGCTGTTCTCGAAGCGGAAGCAATTCTTGACGTATGTGAGCTTGACCGTCCCCGTGGGACCGTTCCGCTGTTTGGCCAGGATCAGCTCCGCCACCGACTCCTCCGTGTCTTGGCCCTCAGCATAATACGAAGGCCGGTGCAACAGCGCAACCACGTCCGCGTCCTGCTCAATCGACCCAGACTCGCGCAGGTCCGACATCCGGGGCCGGTGGTCCGGACGGTCTTCCACCCCGCGATTCAACTGCGCCACCGCGATCACTGGCACGTGCAGCTCGCGCGCCAGCGCCTTCAGACTGCGCGAAATCGCCGAAATCTCCTGCTGCCGGTTCTCGAAACCGGGGCTCTCCATCAATTGCAGGTAGTCAATGATGATGAGCTGAATATCGTGCTGCGACTTCAGCCGCCGCGCCTTGGCCCGCAACTCCATGGGCGTCAGCCCCGCTGTGTCGTCGATGAAGATCGGCGCCTCGCTCAGCGCGCCCGCGGCCTGCGTCAACGTGGTCAACTCCGCGTCGCTCAAACGCCCCCGGCGCAGGCGCTGCGCGTCCACCCGCGCGTGGCAGCTCAACATGTTCAGCGCCACCTGTGTATGCGCCATTTCCAGGCTGAAGATCCCCACCCCTTTGCCCAGCTTCACCCCCACGTTCAGCGCCACGTTCAACGCCAGCGTCGTCTTGCCCATGCTGGGCCGCGCCGCCAGCACGATTAACTCCTCGGGCTGCAATCCGCTGGTCTTGTCGTCCAGATCGTAGTACCCCGTCTCCAGCCCGGTCAGCCGGTCCTTCCGGTCCTTCCACTTGTCGATCTGCTCAAAGATGTGGCGGATGATGTCCTTCATGCCCGTCATCTGCGAGCGCATCCCGCCCTCGGCGATCTCGAAGACCAGCCGCATCGCCTTGTCCAGCATCGCCTGCGAGGGATCGGCCCCGTCGTACGCCATGGACATGATCTGCTCAGCAGCGCCGATCAGGTTCCGCGCCACCTGCCGCTCGCGCACCAACTGCGCGTAGTGCTCCGCGTTCGCCGCCGCCGGCACCGCGTCCACCACCTGCGTCAGATACTCCACCCCGCCCACCGCGTCCAACGCGTCGTCGCGCTGCAACTCGCGCCGCAACGTCACCAGGTCCACCGCCATCTTCTGTTTGTGCAGCGACAGAATCGCCTCATAGATGCGGCGATGCTTGTGGTTCGAGAAGCCTTCCGGCTTCAAGATGGGAATAATGACGTCAATGGTGTTGTTGTGAAGAATCATGGCGCCGAGAACGCTTATCTCGGCGCCCAGATCCTCTGGCAGGGGACGGCCCGCTTCGCCCTTGGGCGTCACAACGGCGGCGCCATCTCCGCCGGCGTTGGAACGCCGCCGCGACTTGCCTTCCGTTGCCCGCGCCGCTGGCATGTTACTCCCCGACGACCCACACCTTGCATGTGGCCGTCAAGTCCGCCTTCAACTGGATGACAACATCATAAACGCCGACTTCCTTGAGCGGATCGGCCAACTGCAGCATCTTCGCGTCCACCGCAAAGCCCTCATCGCTCAAAGCCGTGGCGATCTGCTGCGCCGAAACCGAGCCGAACAGGTGGCCTTCGGCGTTCGCGGCCGACGAGATGGTCACCGACGCGCCGTTCAGACGCTTGGCCAGCTGCGCCAGTTCCTCGTCCCGCTTCTTCAGCATCTCCTGATGCTTGCGCTTTTCCGCCTCCGCTACCTTCAGGTTCACGGGCGTCACTTCCATGGCGAACCCGCGCGGCAGCAGAAAGTTCCGCGCATAGCCCAGCTTGACATTCACGATGTCGCCTATCTGGCCGAGCTTCTCGACGTTCTTCCTCAACAAGACCTGCATGGAGAGAAAACCTCCCTATCCTGGGCCAAGCCCGTTCTTTACTCGCGCGGCCAGGTCCGCCTCGCCGGCCGTCCTGGCGCCGCCGGGCCTCAGGCCGTGAAAGGCGACAAGGCCATAAAACGCGCGCGCTTGATGGCGCGGCGCGCCGACCGCTGGTGCTTGGCGCAGTTGCCCGACCGCTTGCGGCTGAACAACTTGCCTTGCGTCGTGGTCAGCTTGGTCAGGCCCTGCACGTCCTTGTAGTCCACTTCCTTGACGTTAAGACGGCAGAAACGGCATTTCGTCTGTTCGCGATAGCGTTTGCTCATGTGTGTACCGTGCCTCGATCCTCTCCACGGGCCTGGCCGTTCCGCGCGGCCAACAGCCTCAGAATGGGATGTCGTCGTCCTTTACGTTGAAGCCTTCTCCCCCCGCCGCAGGCGGCGAGGCGGGCGGCTCGGCCGGCGGCCGGCGTTCAGCGGAAGGCTCAGCCGGCCGGCGGCCATCGGGCGCAGCCTTGCGCGGAGCGCCAGCCGGACCACCGCCCCCCTCCTCGTTCCGCCCGCCCAGGAACTCAAAATTCTCCGCCACCACCTTCAGTTTGGAGTGGCGCTGTCCGTCCTTGCCTTCCCAAGTGTCCAACTGCAGCCGGCCCTCAACGAAAATCGGCTTGCCCTTGCGGAAGTACTCGGCGATCACCTCTCCACGCCGTCCCCACATCGAGCAATCCACAAAGCAGGTCTCGTCCCGCTTCTGGCCGTCCGGCGTGGTCCATTGCCGCGTCACCGCAAGGCCGAACTCGCACACCGCCGTGCCGCTTGGCGTATAGCGCAGCTCCGGATCCCGGGTCATGTTGCCCATGAGGAACACTCTGTTCAGGCTCGGCATGGCGCCTCCTTAGCTCTTGATCCGCGCCGCAAAGTCACGTCTTGGCCGCATCCGCGCCGTCTTCCGCCGAATCTTCGTCGTCGCCGGCATCGGCGTCTTCGGCGGACTCCTCGCTCGCGTCCGCCTCCGCGTCGCGGCTCGGACGGCGTCCCCGCCTCTGCGGCGCGCCTTCTTCCACCTCCGGCTCGTCCGCCAAGGGCTTCAACTCGCCTTCCGGCGCCTTCTCCACTTCCAGAATCAGCGCGCGAAGGTAGGTTTCCGAAAGCTGCACCTCGCGGTACACGCGGTTGGGGACGTCCCCCTCCGACTCAAAGTACACCAGCAGGTATGTGCCCCGCTTGTTGCCTTTAATGGGATAGGCCAGCTTGCGCTCTCCCCACTTGTCCGCGCGGATCACCACGCCGCCGTGCTTGGTCACCATCTCCTTCGCCTGCGCCACCACCCGGTCCCAATCACGGTTCGCGTGGCGGTTGTCCACGAGGAACATGGCTTCATAAATGCTCAAACGTTCTCCTCCTTCTCGTCCTTGCCGCCCGTTTGGACGGACCGGGCGTTGCACACGCTCATGCACCGCTCGATGCCGTCGCGCGCCCAGACCTCCACGGCGCTGGCCGCTCGTTCCACGCTCGCCCGCACGAGCTCCCGATCGCTCGCGTCAAACGGGCTCAGCACAAAATCCTTGTCATTACGCCGAAACTCCGACCCGATGCCCACGCGCAGCCGGGCATATTCCGTACCGCCAAGGTGGCTCGCGATCGACTCCAGCCCGTTGTGGCCTCCGCTGCTGCCGCCTCGCCGGGCGCGCAACACGCCCAGCGGAAGGTTAAAGTCGTCCACCACCACCAGAATATCCTCCAGCCCGGCGCCATACCAGTCCAACGCCTGTCTCAGCGCCCGGCCGCTCTCGTTCACGTACGTCTGCGGCTTCATCAGCAGCGTCCGTTCCCCTCCCAACGCCACGTCCGCCACCAGCGAATCAAACCTCGACCGGAACGCCGCGCCTCCCGCTCGCCGGACCAGTTCGTCCACCACCATGAACCCAGCGTTGTGGCGCGTCTCGGCATATCGCTCACCCGGATTACCGATGCCCAGGACAATCTTCATGACCCGCTTACTTCTTCTTCTCCTTCTCCTCCCCCTCCTCGTCTTCCTCTTCCTTCTCCTTGCGGATCAGCTCGGGCTCGGCCGCGGCCGCTTCGCCTTCCGCCGCCGCGACCGGCGCGGCCTCTTCAGCCTTCGGGGCCAGCAAAACCGCAACCACCGCGTGCGGGTCTGTCTTCAGCGTCACGCCCTCGGGCAGTCTCAGGTCCGAAGCGTGGATCATCTGGCCGATCTCCATCCCTTCCACTTCCACCACCAAGTGGCCGGGAATCGCGTCCGCGTCGCAGTCCAGGTTCACGTTCATCAACGGCTGTTCCAGCATGGCGCCCGTCGCCACCGCCTTGGGAACGCCGTGCAACTCCACCTTCACCGCCACCACCACGCGGTCGCCCTTGGCCACGCGCGTGAAGTCCGCGTGCAGAAGGCGCTGGCCCCATGTGTCATGCTGCACGTCGCGAATCAGCGCGCGCTGCTGCTGGCCGCCAATCTCCAGCATCACGGCGTGCGCCTCGCGGGAAATAACCTCCTTCAGCGCTTCCTCTTCCAGCGTCAAGAGCGCCACTTCCTCGCCGTGGCCGTAAAGAACCGCCGGCGCCTTGCCCTGCGCTCGCAACCTCCGAGCCGCCCGCGAACCCGTCTCTTTGCGCGCTTCCGCCTTCAGAACCATCAAGTCCATGCTTCCACACTCCTAGCACAAAGACCGGGCCCGCCTTTCGCGCCCCGGCCAACCCGGACGCCCGCTTTCGCGGCGCCGCGCCTTGCCGTCACGCAAACATCTTGAACAACGCGCTCACCGACACGTCATCGTGAATCCGCCGGATCGCCTCGCCCAGAAGCGGCGCCACGCTCACCACCTGGAACCGGCCCGCCAGAGGCTCACCCAGCTTCATCAACGGAATCGAGTCCGTCACAAACAGCTCCTTCACCGGCGCCGCCGTCAGCCGCTCCAGAGCCGGCCCGCACAAAACCGCGTGCGTCGCCGCCACGTAGATGTCCCGCGCGCCGCGCTCCTTCAGCGCCTGCGCCGCCGCGGACACCGAACCGCCCGTGGAGATGATGTCATCCACCATCAGAACGTCGCGGCCGTCCACGTCGCC
>CAYYEE010000341.1:0-5363 GCA_964470775.1 uncultured Planctomycetota bacterium
AGCAGGTTGTGTCAGAAGCGCTTGCTTGCGGAAATGTGCGGCTATTTCCGCAAGCAAGCACTGGGGCACGAGGGCGAGACGTCGGGACAACTCGGTCCTCGCTTTGACGACTTGTTCAGTCGCCAACCGGGCGCAGGCCGCCAGCAACGGTTCGCGCGGCCCGGCGGCAATGTCCGCGAACACGTTCCGAACGGGCTCTCGGGCCGCGTTTTCCCGCGCGTTCCGCCCGCTCATGGCACGACCGCCTTTCTCAATCGTTCTTCAGCGCGCCGGGCAAGCTTTCGACGAAGCGGCGGATTTCGTCCCTTACGCGCCGGTAATGTGACAGCGCTTCTTCCTCCGTCTTCGCGTCTCTGGCGAGGCGCGGGGGATCGTCGAAGCTCCGGTGGACGATCTTCGCCTTGCCGGGGAAGAGGGGACAGCTCTCGTGCGCGTGGTCGCAGACGGTGACGACGTAGTCGAATTCCACGTTCATGACTTCCCGCAGATTTTTTGAACGGTGGCCCGAAATGTCCACGCCAGCCTCGGCCATGACCTTAACCGCGAGCGGGTTCAGACCATGCGTCTCGATTCCGGCGGAATATGCGTCCATCACGTCGCCCTTCAGATGCCGCGCCCAGCCTTCGGCCATCTGACTCCGGCACGAGTTTCCGGTGCAGAGGAACAGGACTTTCAGCCTCGTTTGTCGCGCGCGCTGTATGGCCGCGCGGATCATTCCTTCGGACGGCACGCCGGTGGCGCCATCTTCGGAGCGATAGACACGGCAACCGAGGCAATAGGGGTCGGCGCGCCGTTCGGTCTCGATATCCAGACCGTCAATCTGAACCGAAGGCGACCCAAGAAAGCGTTCCCGCCGAGCTGAGGCATCATCGGGAACCTGAACCACTTCCACGGGCGTTCTCACTCCCTGCTCTTCAGCAATCCGGCGCACCCGTTCCACGGCATCGCCGGCGTGTGGGCAGCCATCGAACACCAAGACACGTATCCGCACGATTCACTCCTTGGTCAGCGTGATGGAAATGTCCTTCGGCAAAGCGATCCCCGCGGAAACCTGCATTGCCTTAAAAAGACCCGCGGGGACCGCGCAGCCGGCGCAGCAGCCGGTCAAGACGGACCGCACCGTCCGCATCAACACGCTCTCGGACGCGGGACTGATCTCCTGATAGGCGTCGATCATGCCCTTTTCCCTCAACGCCGCCCCCAGCGAGACGATCTTTTCGCAGTCGCTCTTTACGTCAAATGCAACGTGCTGGTCGTCCTCGCTGTTGACACAGGCGGATGTCCTGAATCCACAGATGCCGGCGTCAACCTGCACATTGGCTTTCACGCGGATGTTCTCCTTTGTTTTGGCTTTCCGCCCTGCTTCCGGCAGAGGTCTTCCGGTTCGCACTTGAGGATTCGCTTCAGCGCCTGCGCGTCCTCAACCACGAGGGGCGCGTCGGACAGCGAACAAGTCACCCAGGCCAGCGCGGACCGCACTGCCTTGGGCGCGCCCTCGCCGGCCAGACGGTAATAACTCCAGCGGCCCTCTTTCCGGCTGTCGACAAGCCGCGCTTGGTGAAGAATCGACATGTGCTTCGACACCGTGGAAGGGGCAAGGCCAAGGAGTTCGATGATCTGGCAGACGCAAAGCTCCCTGCCCCGCAGGGCACAGAGCGCCCGCAGGCGGTTCACGTCGGCCAGCGCCTTGATCACGCTCAATATCTCGCGCATCGTCGTCTCCTTTATTTCGCCAGATGACGAAATATTGTACAGCGCGTCCCTGCCGATATCAAGATATGCTTCGGGAGGACTTGGCGCGCGTTCACACGCTCGCGCGCTTGTCGCTGGAAGGCCCGCGCGCAGCCGTTCTCGGAATGAGGGGCGCGGACGTCGGAGGCTATGACGGCAATCCCTTTGCCGGCAAGAAGCGCAAAGGCGGGCGTGGCGATGAGCTTCGGGACCGATGCGGCCGCCTCCTGCCGTTTCCCCGAGTCAGTATACGTGAAGGGGAACTCCGGGGATTGCCTGGCGGCCTGCTCAAAACAGCTTTCCAGCGGGGAGTCTCCCCCGTTTCCCGCGGGCGGTTCACACGGATGCGCGCAGATTGCCGCTTGCGGCTCGTCCGGGGGGGGCGGAAGCTTTGCTCCCGGCCGCCATTCTTGGCCCTTGCCGTGGGCAAGATCGCAGACGGCGTGACAATGCCTTCTTCGGTGAGACTGCGGATGTTCTCGATCTGCCTTGACACCCGCTGCCATCAGGAATACCATAGTGTCAGTTGTGCGTCCGCGTGCCGGAGGGAAGCCGGTGTGAGACCGGCGCGGTCCCGCCACTGTGTCCGAGGTCGCCTCGGGAGCCAGGATACTCCGCCGCGGACGGGCTTTCGGGCTCTCGCGGAGTGGAGCGCCGAGGCGGAGGATCCGAGGATTCCCATCTGCCCGGCGTTTTTCGCCGGGCGTGGTGTTTTAAGGATGGCGATGGGTGTCTTCGCGTCACGCAGGACGATGGCTGGGCTGGCTGGCGGCTCTGGCGCCGGTGGCGCTGGCGGCTGGGATTATGGCTGTGCTGTGGACGGGGGCTGAGCCAGGCCATAGCGTCACAACGGAGGTGGAGGCCGCGTCCGGCTTCCCTAGGACGCTGGTCGAGACCTTCCCCGACGGGTCCACAGGCCGCCGCGTGACGCTGGCCGCCCCGCCGCGGCGGATCGTGTCGGCGCTGATGGCGACGGACGAGATTCTGCTGGACCTTGTGCCGCCGGAGCGGATTGCGGCGCTGTGCTATCTTTCGGAGAAGCAGAACGCGTTGATCGCGGACCGCGTGAAGTCCGTGAAGGCGTTTGTTGACACCGACCCGGAACGGATCATTGCCCTGCGGCCGGACCTGGTGTTTCTGGCCAGCTTCACAAAGCAGGAAACGAAGGAGATGTTGCAGAATACCGGCATTCCGGTGTTCACCTTTCACTGCTTCGACTCGCTTGCCGATATCCGCAGAAACGTCCTGACCGTCGGGGCCGCGGTGGGAGAAGATGAGAAGGCGAAGGCGCTCGTGGCGGACATGGATCGCCGGCTGGCGGCCGTGGCGGCGGCCAGGCCGCCGCGAGACCAGTGGCCCGCGGTGCTGGCCTTTGGCCACGATGGTTGGGTGGCTGGCAAGCATACGACGCTGACGGACCTGCTGGAGGCGGCGGGCGCGCGCAACGCGGCGGCGGAAGCGGGCGTTGAAGGCCATACGCAATTGTCCGTGGAGAAGGTTCTCACCATGGCGCCAGACTATCTGCTCGTCATGACGGGGGCCGGCGCCATGGGACCGCAGGGGGGCGGGCTTCTCGCGCATCCTGGGCTGGCCGGCCTGAAGGCCGTGCGCGAGAAACGGTTCCTAATGGTGGACGCGAACCTGCTTTCGTGCGTGTCGCACCACGTGGTGAAGGCCGTGGAGGAGATCGCGCGCCAGCTCAGGCCGCAAGGCGGGCAGCCATGAACCAGCGCGGTCGCGGGGCCGGCCTGATATGCGGGGTTGGCGCGGCGGCATGCGCGCTGGCCATGCTGGGCGCCCTTGTGGCCGGACCGGAGCGGATTCCCGCGGGCGAGGTGTTGCGCATCCTGGCGGACCAGGCCGGGCAGGCGCTGGGGCTCGCTTCGGCCAAGGCGCAGGCGTGGTCCACGCCGGAAGTGGCGATCGTCTGGCACGTGCGGGCGCCGCGGGTGTTGTCGGCGGCGCTGGCGGGCGCGGCGCTGGCGTTCGCGGGACTCCTCATGCAGGGGCTCTTCCGCAACCCTCTGGCCAGCCCGGACGTGTTAGGCGCCAGCTCCGGGGCTTCGCTGGGCGCGGTGCTGTGCATCGCGGGTGGCTGGGCCGCGCGTTCCATCTGGCCTGTGCCGGCGTGCGCGTTCCTTGGAGCTCTGGCCGTGGTGACGGTCGTCTACGCGCTGGCTTCGAGTCATGGCGACACGCCCCTGGCCACGCTGCTTCTGGCGGGCGTGGCGGTCTCGGCGTTCACGGGGGCCATGACGTCTCTGGTTCTCTCGCTGGCGGCCAGCCACTCGTGGGAAGCGGCGCGGGAGATCGTGTTGTGGACCATGGGCGGGCTCGACGCGCGGCAATGGAAGCACGTGCTGGCCGCGGCGCCGCCGATGGCGGTGTCCATAGCGGCGGGGCTGGTCTTCACGCGCGATCTGAACATCATGCTGCTGGGCGAGGAACAAGCGCGCACGCTTGGCGTGGACACCCGCCGTCTGAAGGTGTGCGTGCTGGCCGCGGCGTCTCTGGCCACGGGGGCCGCCGTGGCCATCGGGGGGCTAATCGCGTTCGTCGGATTGATTGTGCCGCATTTGTTGAGGCTTTTGCTGGGTCCTGACCATCGGCGCCTGGGCCCGGCGTGCGTCTTTGGCGGGGCGGTGTTTCTGGTGGCCATGGACACGGCGGCCCGGACCATCGGCCCCACCGAAATCCGGCTTGGCATCCTGACGGGCGCGCTTGGCGCTCCGTTCTTCCTGTTCCTGCTGGCCAGCCAGCGCAACAAGGCGCTGCACCTATGAGTCCCCTAAGCCCTGTCCTGGAATTGCGCGACGCGGCTGTCCGTCTGGGCGGCGTGGAGATTCTGCGCAGGGTGACGCTGGCGTTTCCGCCGGCTTGCGTGACGGGGCTGGCTGGGCCCAACGGCGCCGGGAAGTCCACGCTGCTGCGGTCGGCGTGCGGACTGGTTCCCCTGGCGTCTGGCCAGGCCTTGCTCGACGGCCGGCCGGTGTCCGCGATGTCGCGCCGGCGTCTGGCGGCGGCGGTTCATCTGCTGCCCCAGAACGTGCAGTTGTCCTCGCCCTTCACGGTGCGCGAAGTGGTGGGCATGGGACGCCACCCGCATCTTGGGCGATTCACGGCGCCCGGGCCGCGCGATCGCGAGATCGTGGAGTGGGCCATGGAACAGACCGGGGTGGCGGACCTGGCGTCGCGGCCGGTCACGCAATTGTCGGGCGGGGAGCGCCAGCGCGCGCTGCTGGCGCGGTCATTGGCCACGGAGGCGCCTGTCCTGCTCCTGGACGAGCCCACGGCAAACCTGGACATTCTCCACCAGCTTGAGGTGATGGAGCTGTTGAAGGGATTCGCGGCTCAGGGAAAGACCGTGGTGGCTGTGTTGCACGATCTGAACCAGGTGCGGAAGCATTGCGGCCATGCGGCGCTGCTGGGGCGTGGATGCGTGGCGGCCGTGGGGCTGCCCAGTGAGGCGCTCAACGTGGAAAATGTGGAGAAGGTCTTCGGCGTCAGCGCTCGGACCAGCGGCGAAGACGGCCATCTCGCCTTCTCGTTGCCGCCAAGGCGGAACTAGCGCGCTAGAGTAGTGTTTCAGAAATAGCTTTTCTATTTCTGAAACACTACATGACACAAACCCG
>CAYYEE010000342.1:0-5344 GCA_964470775.1 uncultured Planctomycetota bacterium
AGCCGGGCGTATTGAGCACCAGATAGTTGTCAAACGTGCCCACGCGGCTGTCGTTGGAGGCCAGGCCCCACTCCATCCCAGCGTCGGCCTCCACATCAGGCACGGCGCCGCCGCTGACCAGCAGGTCGAGATGCAAAGAGCTCTTGGGCGCCACGGGCACGCCGCGGCCGCCCACGTCGGCCATGAACATCACGAGCGCTGCGCCGATGACCTGCACTTCGCGCTTGGCGCGCAGCGTCTTGGCGTGGGTCATGTACTGCTGCACCATGGGCGCGGATACCCCGGCCAGCACCACCATGACGCCCATCGCCGCCGTCGTCTGCATGATGCTGCTTGCCCGCGACCCGCGTTTGGCGAACAATGACGCCACGCCGCACCTCCTACTCCGCGATGCGTACCCGACTCAACGCGCCCTGTCGAGAACCATCCAATCGAACGTCTGCCGCGCCACGACCGCCAGAGCGGCGCACCACAGCGCCAGCGGCCAAAGATGCGGCCACGCTCCAGACCATCCCGCGCCCTCGCCCAGCAGCGCCTCCAGCGCCATCATCACCTGCGCCGAAGGCAGCGCCAACCACGCCCCCTTGACCAACCGCAGCGGCTCCAACATTACCACCAGCGAAAGCACGGCGAACAGCAGGTTGCTGATCAGATAGCTTTGGAAATGCGCCCGGCTCAGCGTCACCACGCAAAGACCCATCAGCACGAAACACGCGTCCGCCAGCGCCACCGCCACCAGCAGCGGACCCAGGCTCAACCGCCATGTCAAGGCATGGTCGCCGATGCGTCCCATGTCCGCCCGGCCCACGCCGAAAGCCACGTAAACCACCACCAACTGAATCACGATCGCCGCGAACAACACCAGAAACCGCGAAAGCACGAACGCCGCCACAGCTGAAGCCCGGTACGGCGAGCGGTGGTACCGTTCCAGCACCCCACCGCGGAAGAAATTCCACATCCCGTAGCTGACGCCATAGATGCCCCCCCCCAACAGCGTCAAAGCGATCACCGCGCTGCACAACACCGGCCGCAACGTCTTGGGATCGAGCGCCGCCAGCAGCCCGCAACCCAACAACTGCAACAACAGGAAGAACCCAAAGCTCCAGAACACCAGGTTCGCCTGACGGAAGAACGTTCTCAACACAATCGGCAACTGGCGAAACGTGAGGATGACGACTCTCATGCCATGTCCTCTTGGGGATCAGGCACAGCCTCTCCCCTGCTAATATAGCAATTTACGTGCCAGAATCGGCCTGTCTCCCGCCGATTTCCGTCTTCTGCTCGCCCATCAGCATCCGCTCAACAATATCCTGCAGCGACGGCCGGTTAACCCGCAGCCAGCGCAAGTCAACCCCCCGCGCCCGAAGCGCATCCATCAACGCGTAAATGCTACCCGGACTGTCGTCCAGCATTAGGCAGAAACGGCCTTCCCTGGCCTCGACCCCGCGCACGAACGGCAGCTTCTCCACGTGCGCCCCGCAGAAATCCCCCTCGGTCTCAATTTCCACGGTCAGCCAGCCCGAATTGTCCTTCATCATCTTCTCAGGCTTATCCGCCGCCCGCACGCGGCCGCCCGACATCACCACAGCCACATCACAAAAAGCAGCCACCGACACCAACTCATCAGCCACGAACAGGATGAGCTTCCCCTTATCTCTCTCCCCCGCAAGGACTTGACGCACAGTCTTGGCCCGCGCCGGCGATAGATGCTGGAAAAGGCTCTCATACATCATCACGTCAGGGCTGCCCAGCACGCTGCACGCTACGCGCACCAATTGTTGTAGCTCGGCATTCAAGAAATGGAGATACTTGCCCCTCACCTCTTTGAGCCCAAAATCCTCCAACACCCGCTCGCACCCCCCCTTATCCCCCATCAGCATGGCCACTTGGCTCAGAAGCTCCTCCACCCTCATGGCGAAGGGGAACCTAGGCGCGCCACGCACCAGCGACACCCTGCGCCGCTCATCGCGGCCCCACTGCCGAGGGTCCATGCCCAGAACCCGCAACTCGCCCCGGCTGTGAGGCAGGAACCCCATCAGACAGTGCATCAACAGAAACCCCGCCGACTTGGGGTTAGCCACCAGCGCCGCGGCCGTGCCCGGCGCCAGACACAAGTCAATGTCCTCGAACGCGTCGCCATAGAGCCCATTGCAGCAAAGCCCCTTGGCCTCGATCAACGGCGCGCAGGTCGAATCGCTCATGCCAGCTCCTCACAACCGCCGAGGCCCTGTTGCAGTGTTCCGGAAAACGCTCTTCATCTCCGGAACAGCACACCAGCCGCTCAACGGCACGCCTGAACATACCGCATGCGCAAATCATACAACAAAGATCGGATCAGACGCTGCTCCTCTTCGTCCAAATTCCCCCGCGTTTTGGTCTCCAGCACATCCAGCAGGTCCACGGTGTACTTCGCCTGCTCCAAATCCACCTCTTTCTTGCCGGTCACCGGATTTTCCAGCGCGCCCAACAAAATCAAACACTGCCCGGCCAATCCCTGCACAAACGTCGAAAAGCTCGCCGGCGGCAGCGGTGGCCGGGACTTCTTCGCCCCGCCGTCAACACCCGCAGCCTCCTGCTGGGCCTTTTCCTTCCCGGCCTCCTCCACCTTCATCTCATCCGCGCTCATGACCACAATCTCCGTCCAACACCCAACACGCCGCCCGACACGGAAGCGGCCTCACTGCGTCCGCGCCATCTTGCGCTTCAGACTCGCCTCGATGAAGTCCGCAAACAGCGGATGCGCGTCGATCGGCCGCGACCGGAACTCGGGGTGGAACTGCACCGCCACAAACCACGGGTGATCCCTAAGTTCCACGATCTCCACCAACTCCTTGTCCGGCGACAGCCCCGCAAAGCGCATCCCCGCCTTCTCGAACCGCTCGCGATACGCGTTATTGAACTCATAGCGGTGACGGTGGCGCTCTTTGATTTCCGGCTGCCCATACGCCGCATAGGTCAAGCTGTCCGGCGACAGCACGCACGGCTTGGCGCCCAGCCGCATCGTGCCGCCCATGTCCCGCACCCCCGTCAACTCCTCCAGCAGACACACCACTGGATGCGGCGTGTCCGCGTCAAACTCCGTGCTGTTCGCCTTGTCCAGCCCGCACACATTGCGCGCGAACTCCACCACCGCCATCTGCATCCCAAGACAAATGCCGAAGTATGGAATCTTTTTCTCCCGCGCGTAACGCACGGCGTTGATCTTGCCCTCCGTGCCGCGAATCCCGAAGCCGCCGGGCACCAAAATCCCGTCCACGCCCCCCAGACACGCCTCCGCCCCTTTGCTCTCGATCTCCTCCGACTCCACGCGCCTCTTGATCACCCGCGCCCCGTTGGCCACGCCCCCGTGTGTCAGGGCCTCATAAATGGACTCATACGCGCTCTGCAAGTCCATATACTTGCCCACCACCGCCACTTCCACCTCGCGCTTCGGGTTCCGCAAAACCCCCAGCATCTCCCGCCAGCGGTCCACCACCGGCTCCCGCTTCGGCAGGTCCAGCTTCTCCGCGATCAACTTGTCCAGCCCCTCGCGCATCAGCACCAAAGGCAGCTCATAGATCGTGCTCGTCTCTTGCAGGTCAATCTCCTCGATGACCGCCCGCTTCTCCACGTTGCAAAACAACGACAGCTTCTCGCGCACCTCCGGCTTCAACGGCTTCTCCGTCCGGCAGATCAGGATGTCCGGCATCAAGCCCAGCTCACGCAGCTTGGCCACGGAATGCTGCGTCGGCTTGGTCTTGATCTCCTGGCTGGCCCGCAGGAAAGGGATCAGCGTCAAGTGAATGTAGATCACGTTCCTGCGCCCCACGTCCAAGCCAAACTGGCGAATCGCCTCCAAGAACGGCAACCCCTCGATATCGCCCACCGTGCCGCCCAGTTCCGTAATCACCACGTCCAGGTCCTCGTTGGCCAGCGCCAGGATGCACGACTTGATCTGATCCGTGATGTGCGGAATCACCTGGATCGTCCGTCCTAGGAACTCGCCCCGCCGCTCCTTGCGGATCACCGTGTCATAGACCTGGCCCGCCGTGAAGTTGCTGTTGCGCGACGTGCGCCGCGTCATGAACCGCTCATAGTGGCCCAGGTCCAGGTCGGTCTCCGCCCCGTCGTCCGTCACATACACTTCCCCGTGCTGGAACGGACTCATCGTGCCCGGGTCGACGTTGATGTACGGGTCGAACTTCTGCACGCCCACGCGCAGCCCCATGTTCTCCAGCAGCATCCCGATCGACGCCGACGTCAGCCCCTTGCCCAGCGAACTCACCACCCCGCCCGTCACAAAAATGTGTTTCGGCATCTCAGACCTTCTTAAATCACTCCACACCCCGCGCGACAATGGGGCCGCCTCTTGTCATGAATGAAGGACCAGCGCCAACGGGGGCAGTTTAGGCCAGCCCGCGGCCAAAAGCAAGCCGCTCACCCCCGCCGCCGCGGCGCCATCGCGTCCCGGTACACGGCAAGCGTCTGTTGCACGGCCGCCTGCATGGGGAATCGGTCGCGCGCGAAATCCCTGGCGTTGCGGCCGAACTGCTGCGCCATGGCCGGATGATCCAGAAGGTCCACGATCGCCTCCGTCAGCTTGTCGCTGCGGTCCTTGGCCACCAGCCGCCCCGTCACCCCGTCCTCGATCAGCGAATACGCCCCGCCCACGTCCGTCGCCACCACCGCCTTGCCGCACGCCATCGCCTGCAACAGCGTGAACCCAAGCCCGTCCGAGAGCGTCGGCCGCACAAAAACGTCCAGGCAGCTCAACGCCGAAAGATACTCCTTCAGCCGCGTCACGAACGTCACCTCGTGCGCCAGCCCGAGCTGGTCGCAAAGCCGGCGCAGCGAACCCTCGCACGGCCCGTCGCCCGCGATCATGAACTGGCAGCGCCGCCCGCTGTCCAAAATCTCCCGCGCGCTCCGCAGCAGCACGTCGTGCCCTTTGCCCGGAAAAAGCGGCCCCACAGCCCCCACCACCGGCGTGCGCTCGCCGATGCGCGGAAGGCTGGCCGGCGTCGCGTCAAGGTCAACGCCCTGGGGCAGAACCGCAATCTTGTCCCGAGGCGTCCGCGCCACGTTCACGCAGTCCTCACGCACGCTCTCGCTCAGCGCAATCACCCGCCTCGCCATGCGCTGCGCCGCCCGCACGCGGCCCGCGTCGAACAGGAACGGCTCCGGCGTGAAAACCACCGGCCTCCGCGACGCCCTCACCACCCGGCGCAACACACCCCCCAGACGCTGGCCGTGAATGTGCACGAGGTCCACCCCCCATTGCCCAAACGCCTTGCGCGCCCCCGCGGGCCAGAAGGGCCACACCCAGCCTCCCCGCGCCCCGCGCCCTTCCATGCCCCCCACCCCC
>CAYYEE010000343.1:0-5323 GCA_964470775.1 uncultured Planctomycetota bacterium
GCAGCCCGCTGCGCTCCCAACGCGCCGATGCGGGGTCGCTGTCTCTTGCGATGCGTTCGAGGCGGAGGCCGTGGGCGGCGCAAGCGGCGTGAGCGCCGGACATGATGTCCCAAAACAGGCGTGTCGCGTCCTCTTGCCAGTTGGTGAACTCGGACACGACGGCCACGGTGTCCAACGCGCAGGCGTTGGCGACACGGGTACCTACGCCGGGTGTGGCGGTGACACGGCCCTTTTCTGACAGGACCTTAATGGCGCGTCGGATGGTTAGGGGCGCCACGCCGTAGTCTTGCGCAAGGGCGCGGATGGGCGGGATGAGTGCTCCGGGCGCGTACTCTCCGCGCCGGATGCGCGCTTCCAATTCCTCGGCGATGGCGGCGAAACCCTTCATCGGAGGCCCTTATCCAGCGCACGGCGAAGAAATACTTTATTTGCTACCATGTGCTACCCCAATTGCTACTAATACCTCGACGCAGAGCGATTGTCAAGGCAAAAATCGAGCAGGCGCGGGCCACGACCGTATCCCGCGGGCACAGATTCCGAACCGCATGCGTCGGTAAGAGGACGAACAGAACGAAGCCTTGCGTTTGCCGAACTTCTGCGCGCAATTGCTGACCTGCCCGTGGACGGGCCAGTGAGCAGACTGGCGATCCCAGGGAAGCCCCCGCCAGGGCGCCACCCCCGTGCGCTGTTGTGGCCGGGCTCGCGGCGCCGGCGTTGGGCGGACGTTGGGCGTGATGCCCGCGCTCATACGGGCTGGCCAGGGTGTCAGCCCCCCTGCCCTATCGCGTCCCAGATGGCGGTGAGTGTTTTGCTGGCGTCGGCGGCGAGGTGGGCGTCCCAGCCAATGGGCTCGTAGGTGAAGGGGCCGGTGAAGCGGGCTTTGCGCAGGGCGCGCAGGACGCGGGGCCAGTCAATGACGCCGCGGCCAGGGGGCAGGTGCTCGTCTTCTTTGCCGGTGTTGTCGTGGATATGGGCATAGATGACGCGCGAGGCGAGCATCTCGGCGAGGGGTCCGGCGTCGGAGTCGACCTGGGCGTGGCCGGTGTCGAAGCAGACGCCGCACCAGGCAGGATCGGCTCCGGTCATAAAGTCGAGGAGGCGGTGGGAGTTGGCGACTTCGGTTTCCAGGGCGATTCGGACATTGGCGCGGCGGGCCTGGTCCACGCAGGCGGCGAAGTCGCGACGGATTTTGGAGAGCATGGGCGTCCACTCGATGAGGTCGCGGTCCACGGTTTCGCGGGCGTGGGGTTTGCCGGCGGGGTCGAGGATGAGGCGGGCGGGTTCGACGAACATGGAGTAGTGGATGACGAGGACGGGGGCGCCGAAATGCGCGGCGTAGGCGATGTCGCGGCCGATGAGGCCGGGGAGCTGGCTGGGCTTGGTGGCGTCGAGGAGGTCCCATCCGGCGTGGACGCCGGCGACGCGGAGGCGGCGGTCGCGCAACAGGGTCTGAAGCGAGCGGATGTGGGCGCCGGTGTCTTGGGGCGTGCCTTCCCAGGCGGGCAGTTCGACCTGGGTGAAGCCGGCGGCGCGGGCGGCGTCGAGGCGGTCGGCGTCAGGGGGGGTGACGCTGATGGCGAAGTTCATGGGGCAATGGGACGTCATGGGGTGTCCTTTGAGGGCGCGGGAGAGGACAGAGCGCGGGCGCAAGGGATGGGGAACATACGGCATTGCTGGGGTTGTGTCAATGATGGGGTTGCGCTCGCGCCCCTGGGGCCCAATCAAGGCGGGAGGGCAGGTGTGGCCTGCCCTCCCTATGGCGCGCGCGGCGTCTCAGACACGGGGCGCGGGTTTCACTTCACTTCGGAGACGTTGACGACGCGCTTTTCGGCGATGGACATTTCGGCGGCGAGGGGGATGAGGAGGCTCTGGCGGGCCATGAGGCCGGTGACGAGGGGGTCGCGGCCGTCGCGGACGCTGTCAACGAAGTCGCGGCACATGCCGCCGCGCAGGGGCGGGGCGTTGCGATAGTCCAGGGACTCCACGCCGCCGTTGTTGAGTTCAACGTGGAGGATTTCGTCGTCGTTGCTGGAGAAGTAGACGCGGCCTTCGGTTCCGTTGACGCCGAACTCGCGGTAGTGATTCTTTTCGGCGAGGAAGCAGATGCCGACCATGGCGCGGGCCGCGTTTTCGTAGTCGTTGAGGATCCAGGCGTTGTCAACGATCTGGCTCTTGACGCCGGAGCGCTGGAAGTGTTTGGCGATGGAGCCTGTGGCGTAGACGGTGGTGGGGTTGCTCTTGATCCAGAGGGACAGGATGTCGTAGTGGTGGCAGTTCTTTTCGACGATGGCGCCGCCGGATTTGTCCTTTTCCCAGACCCAGTCTTTCATCTCGATGAAGGGGCCGCGGTACTCTGTGCACCAAGCCATGACTGGGGCGCCGATGACGCCTTTGGCGATAAGCTCGGCGACTTTGTGGTAGCGGACGCGGTAGTGCATCTGCATGCCGGCGCCGAAGACGCGCTTGGCCTTTTTGGCGGCGGCGATCATTTCGTCGCATTTGGCGATGGAGACATCGAGGGGTTTTTCGCAGAGGACATGGAGGCCGCGCTGGAAGGCGGCCAGAGTCATGTCGCGGTGCATCCAGTTGGGGCCGGCGATGAAGACGGCGTCCAGCTCGGCCTTGTCGTACATTTCCTGGTAGCCGTTGTAGCCGGCGATGGCGTAGCCGAAGGCTTTCTCGTACATGGCCTTGCCCAGGGCGAGGCGCTCGGGGCGGTTGTCGCAAACGGCGGCGAGCTCGGCCACGTCCTTGCAGTCGCTGAACATCTGTTCGCCGTGATGGCATGTTCTCTGGCCCATGCCGACGATTCCGATTCGCAGCTTGCGCACGTCGAACCTCCATTTCCGTTGATTTGTGGCGCTTGCGCGGGGTCTGGCTCAGGTCCCAGACGGGACATTGACTGGCGAGACGGTGTGCTTGTCACTGAAGAGTGGGCTGGGTGTTGTGGGGCTGTCCTTGGCGCTGAGATCGCGACGCTCCCGCGCTTCGCGGCCGGGCTGGCGATGTCGGCGTTGCGGTGGCGTTTCTCGTTCGTGGGGAGCAAAAGCGGTCATTCGTGTTGAGTCCCGGAGATTGGCTCAGGTCGCGGCCTGAGGAGCGTGTTCGGGCGGCCTGGGCGCGCAGGACTGCCGGGCGACCAGCCGCGTGGCAAGCATGACGCCCTCGACATCGGCGCCGTGGCGCTCGAACCTGCGCTCCAGCAGCTTCACGGCCTCGACGCCGAGCTCGAAATTGGGCGAACGGATGGTGGTCAAGGGCGGGTCCAAGCGGTCGGCGCCGGGCATGTCGTCGTAGCCGAGCACGGAGACGTCCTGCGGCACGCGGAGGCCGGCTTCGCGCAGGGCTTGCAGGGCGCCGACGGCCTTGGTGTCGGTGTCGACAAAGACGGCGGTGAACTTGGCGCCGCGGTCGAGCAAGCCGCGGACAGCCAGGCGGCCGGCTTCGGCGCTTCCATCGCCATCCACCCGCGCCACGAGCTCTTCGCGAAGCGGGATGCCGTGGGCGTTGAGACCGATCATGTAACCGGCCATGCGCAAGGGGTGAGGGTTGGCGCCGGTGGTGACGAAGGCGATGTCTCTATGGCCGAGGTCCTGGATGAGATGGAACATGCCTTCGCAGATGCCGCGCATTCGGTCCAGGCAGACAGTGTTGGGCGTCTCGCGGACCATCTGCTCGCGGCGCTCAACAACGACCCACGGAGTGGCCACGCCGCGCAACCAGTCCAGCGTCTCGGGAGCGGGGTCCATGACCACAAGGCCGGCGTCTTCGGGGGCGAGGGTTCTGAGCGCGTCCCTCATCTCCGCGTCGTTGACCAGACGCACGGGGCCGGCGTGGCTGTTGATGACGCCACGGTGGAGCTCGTAAATGATGAACCAGTTAACGTCCTTGGGGGAGGCGGAAAGGTTGGCGGGGAGCGTGCGGCTGGTGTTGAGCAGGAGTGTGCGGACGCGCTGGGAAGATTCGTTGGCTGGACGGCGACTGCGGACAAAGGTGCCTTTGCCGCGCTGACGGGTGACCATGCCCATATGTTCGAGGTCGCGGAGGGCGCGGATGACGGTGTTGGCGCTGACGCGGTAACGCTGGCGGAGTTCGGCTTCGGTGCAAAGGCGCTCACCGACACTGAAGCGGCCTTCCTCGATCTGAAGACGCAGGTCTTCTCTGAGCTGGGAGTACTTGGACATGTGAGAGGTCTCCGCCGTGAACTCCAAGATGTTTATGAGTATAATGGATTAATATTTTTGTGTCAAACATAATTTGTGGATTTAGTGGCGAAATTACGGTAGGTGATGGATCAGGTGATATTCTATTAATGGTTTGTATTGGAAACGGTAAAAGGTGTGGATGAGACGTTTGCGGCGCTTGGCAGAGGCCGTGATTGGCCCCAAATGCGAGACGCCCTTCCCGGCCTCGATAACGACCTCGACCACGCCCGGAGAGCACGTCCAACCAGGAGCATGGGCGTTGGTGTAGGCATCGGTATCGGCCGTTCTCGGACCTTCATCCGAGGCCACCATCCGAAGCGCAAAACAGTCAAAGCGCAAATGCCTCATTTGGGTCTGCGCTTGACAGAGCCAAAAACCGCGTGTATTATTAAACCGTGTGAAGCATTATGGGTGTCCTCTCCCACGCTGCAAGGCGACCTATGGCTGACCAGCAGGACATGGCCCGACGCAATCGTGCGGCTGCCCTTGACCTGATTCGCAGGCACGGGGGGATGTCGCGTTCGCAACTGGCTCAACGGCTGGAGTTGAGCGCTGCGGCGATGACGAAGATCGCCAACGAACTAATGGACCAGGGGCTGATTGCGCAGGAACCGGTGTTGGACCTCTCGCCCAGCCAGCCAAGGGCGATGCTGCGGCTGAACGCGGACTGGGGATATGTGGTCACGTTGAGCCTGACGTACAACCTGGCGGTGGGCGTGGTGGATTTCGCGGGCAAGTTGACGCACTCAGAGCGTCTGGCGGGCAACGACTGCGACCATGGGCTGTACCGCGACCGGTTCGACGACTTGGTCCTGGACGCGGTAAGCCGCATGTTGGACCGGCTGGGCGGCCAGCGGACGCTGGGCGTGGGTGTGCTGTCCTACGGCTGCGTGGATAAAAGCGGGTTGATCCGCTTCAACGGTTCCCTCCCCCGCCCCAACGTGCGCATGAGCGATGTTCTGGCCCCGGTCACACGTCTGCCGGTGAGCGTGGACGAGGAGTTCCGTCTGCTGTTGATGGCCCACCTCTGGTCATCGGACCATCCGGCGCAGAACGTGGTGGTGATGAGCGCGAAGATGTTCGGCGCGGGCGGCGGGCAGGCGATGCTGGCGTCGGGC